>JBFIHN010000006.1:0-21552 GCA_041601775.1 Acidimicrobiales bacterium | reverse complement strand
GCAGGACGCGATCGGCGATCAGGTGTGCGCGGGCGACGACTGCGACGACGACGGTGGCGGGGACGACGACGGTGGCGGTGACGACGACGGTGGCGGGGACGACGGCGGGGGTGGCAACGGCGGGGGTGGCGGTGACGACGGTGGCGGTGGATCCGGCGAGGACGATGACGATGGCGGTGGATCTGGCGACGACAGTGACGACGACGACGGCGGGAACGACGCCGACGAGGAGCGCCGGCGGATGTGCCGCTTCATCGGATGCAACCACGAACCGCCACCCGGTGTGCCCGGCGGCGACGGCTCGGGGAACAAGACGGGGAAGAGCGAGGGCGAACCCCACATCACGACTTTCGACGGAACGCACTACAACATCCAGTCGATCGGCGAGTTCGTCCTGGCCGAGAGCGACGACTGGGTGACCCAGATCCGCCTCGTGGCCCTGGGCGAGCGCCCCGACGTCTCGGTCTCCGACGTGGTCGCGACCCGGATCGGCGACGACACGATCGTGCTCGACCCGAACCCCGAGGCAGCCGACGGCTCGCCGTTGCCGCCGTCGGTGACCGTCAACGGCGACGAGGTCGACGTGGTCCGGAACGGCCCGCTCGTCGAGGTGGGTTCCGTCGGCATCCAGCACGAGTACGGGCATCTGTGGGTCGGCAAGGAGGGCTACGGCATCGTCAGCATCACGACGGGCGCGTACGCCAACGTCGAGGTGATCGCTGCCGATCCGTCACGGGCCTTCCGTGGGCTCCTGGGCGACGGCAACGGCGACGAGGCGGACGATCTGCGACTCGGTCCCGGAGGGGAGGTCCTCGTCGATCCGGATCACGACATGATCCACGGGCCCTTCGCCGACGCCTGGCGGGTGACCGACGAGACCTCCTTGCTGCCCTACGCCGCCGGCGAGACCACGGCCGACTTCACCGATCGGTCGCACCCACGGCAGCAACTGGCTGCGACCGTCGAGGCGTCACCTCGTCGAGCGCAGGCCGAGACGCTGTGCCGCCTCGTGGGCCTCACGGGGTCCGAACTCGAGGCCTGCGTCGCGGACTATGCCGTCACCGGTGAGGTCGCCTGGGTCACCGGGGCGCTCCGATCGGCCCTCCGCACCGCCTTCGTCACCGGCCGTCTCGCCTCCGGAAACGGGGCATCCGGCGACGGTCGGGTGCAGGCGGTGCTCGAGGGCATCGTCGACGTCGGGAACAGCCGGCCGGGTGTGACCGACGGCGACAGCTACTTCGTGTTCGGTCGCGACGACGAGAGCGACGACGTCGTGCTCGTGGCGGTCGACGTCACGACGGGCGCCGTTCGCTGGCAGTTGGCCGGTGTCGAGGCCCGGTGCGGCGTCGGCCTGCTCGGCGATGGCGTCCTCTCGGTCGTCGGGGCCGTGGACGGACCGCTCGGTGAGGAGCGGGCGGGCTCGTTCCTCACGGTCGGGGCCGGTGACGGTGTCGTGCGGGCGTCCGCGCCATGGGAGCACTCGCCCAGCACGTATTGCCGACCGATGCTCGTCTCGGGTGCGACCGTGGTCGTCCCCGACGCCCTCGGTCGGTTGGTCGGATGGTCGGTGACCGACGGCCCGACGCTTGCGTGGCAGACCGACGAGACGGCCGACATCGACGGCGCAACGGTCACCGATGCCGGACGCGTGGTGGTCCACCGTCGGGGCGAAGGTCCCGACCGGGTCAGTGCGCTGCAGTTGATCGACCCGACCGATGGGGGGCTGATCGAGGCCGTCGACGTCCCCGGGAGGTCGACCAAGGACGCGATGATCGCGGTCGGCGAGACGATCGCATTCGTGGCCGGGCCGACGGATGATCCGGACGTGGAGTCGACCCTGCTCGTGGTCGACGTGTCGGATGACGTGATCGAGCCGACGTGGTCGCTGGTCGGTCGTGACGCCGATGCCGGTGCGGCGCCGGAGGAGACCTTCGGCAACGAGTTCCACGCGCTGGCGTCCGACGGCGCGGTGCTGGTCGCGTACGCCGGTCCGGAGTTGGTGGCGTTCGACCTGGCCACGGGCGCGCTGCGGTGGCGAGTGGATCCCGACGGATTCCGCCACACACCGGTG
This sequence comes from Acidimicrobiales bacterium, assembly GCA_041601775.1. Classification (GTDB taxonomy): domain Bacteria; phylum Actinomycetota; class Acidimicrobiia; order Acidimicrobiales; family Salinilacustritrichaceae; genus Salinilacustrithrix. The sequence goes on along the minus strand of JBFIHN010000006.1, from coordinate 19,481 downwards.
TCGCCGGTCCTGGTCGACGGGACGATCTACGACACGGTGTTCGGCGGCGCAGCGCTGCTCTCCCTGGCCGTCGAGAACGGGTCACCGATCGGGGAGCGGACCGACGAGGACGTCTTCGGCGTCGGCTCCGACGTCGCCCACCGCGGGGTCTACGGCCCGGTGATCGGCGATCGGCTGGTCGTCGAGGGCACGGATCCCGACGGACACCTCGTCGTGTCCTTCGTGCTGCTCACCTGAGCGCAGGAACTCCCGCACGGGAGCGACCAGCGACTCAGCCCCAGAAGTTGTGCGTCACCCAGTACTGCCCGCTTCCGTCCTTCACGCAGCCGACGGTCACGTGGGTGAACGCCGGGTTCTGGATGTTGTGGCGGTGCCCGGACGAGTTCATGAACGCCTGGAACAGACTGCCCAGTTCGTAGCCTCGGCCGACGTTCTCCGCCGCCGTCGAGTAGTTGCGGTGGGCGGCGATCTGGCCGCCGTAGTTGGGGTTGTGGGCCAGGTTCTGGGAGCCGGCCATGTGGTCGCTCCAGTTCACGGCGATGTACTGGATGCCCGAGTCGAACGCCAGGGTGCTGCTGCGGTTGGCGTTGATCTGGTTGTACATGTAGCTCTCGCATCCGGTGTCGCGAGCGGCGGTCGTCTGCGATGGCGGTGGCGTGGTCGTGGGTGCCGGCGGGGGCTGCGTGGCCGGTGGGGCGGCCGGTGCCGGGGCCGGCGCGGGCGTCGGGGTCGGGGTCGCCTCGGTGGTGGTCGGCGCCGGTGCGGCCGTGGTGGTGGTCGGCGGTTCGGTCGTGGTGGTGGTGGTCGTCGGTTCGGGGAGCGCCCCGATGCCGCCCAGGCCCTGCGCCCCCTCGACCGCGGCGTCGGCGGGATCATCGACCTCGGCGATCGCCTCGGTGACCGGTGCGGCCGCCTGCACCGGGGTGTCGTCCTCACCGCCGGCGTTGGCGCCGACGGCGACGCCGGTGACCGTCACGGCCACGCCGAGGATTCCGACCCAGATGGACTTCCTGCCGACTGCCATGACCAGTCCTTCGGCCCGGTGGCGTCAGAACTTTCGGGATTTCACCCGCCGCCTCCGGGTGTTGTCCGATTCATCCGTTTTGTCGGTCACGGGTGCTGGAACGAGTGGTACCAGGTCCGCCACGTCGCCTTGAACGCGGCATCGAAGCGGGCGAACGTCGTCCGGAGCTCGTCGCCCGGCCAGCGCGGCCCGAGGAGTTCGGCGGGGAGGTCGGGGTCGGCGACGAGGAGTCGGACCACGTCGGCGTTGACGACGAACGTGTCGCCCAGCGCGGCGGTGCGTTGCTGGTCGAGATCCCCCTGCCAGCGGTGCATCTCCGCGATCGCCGTCCGGGCGAGATCCGACCACGCATCGAGGTCGAATCGTTCGACGAGGAGGTCCGGGTCGTCGGGGCGGATGCCGCGCAGCCACGTCGCCTGGTCGTCGAGGACCGCGCGGGCATCGACGTCGTTACCGGGACGGAGTTCGCCCGGGCGCATCCACACCCCTTCGCGTATCTCGGCCAGCTTGAGCCGTGATGCCGCGGTGCGGAAGGCAGCGCGGTCCGGTGCCCGGCGCCGCTCGCCGGTCACCAGCGCCGCCGTCCAGGTCCCGTCCCACGGCCGAGGCGGGGCCGCAGTACGAGCCGACTGCTGGCGAGCGTGGCGCGCCAGCAGCGTCCCAGCGAGCGCGTAGTGCCCACGGTCGGCGACGACCTCCCCGTTCGCCGACATCCGAGAGAGCGCGGTGCGGGTGGCGCCTTCGCGGAGTCCGAAGAGCTCGCCCGAGCGGACCAGCGCGAGCGCGGGGAGGCGCGGGGGGTCGACGCCGAGCAGGGTCGACGCGATGACCGACCGGGCCGTGAGCGGCCGCCGGCCGCCATCACTGATGGACGACACGTGTTCCAGAAGCGTAAGATACGGACATGGTCTTGGCAGATGGTGACACGCGCACGATGGTCCCCGGCGACGACGCGCTGCCGCAGGTGCTCCCGACCGACCGTCTGCTCGAGTCGGCCAAGCCGGTCCGGGCGATCCGCGACGAGCTCCGTCAGATCGACGACGTGCGCAACGTCGCCAGCGTGTCGCTGGGCTGGATCCAGGTGGCGGCGACGATCGGCTTCGCGCTCCACGTCGACACCGTGTGGTCGTGGGCCATCGCCTTCGTCTTCATGGGCGCGGCGCATGCTCGGCTGGCGATCCTGATGCACGAGGCGGCGCACAAGCTGCTCTTCTCCAACAAGCGCATCAACGACTTCGTGGGCCGGTGGATCGCTTCGTACCCGAGCCTGGTACCGATGGAGCTCTACCGTCGCGGGCACTTCGCCCATCACAAGGAGGAGTTCGGCCCCAACGAGCCCGACCTCCCGCTCTACAACGGCTACCCGATCACCCGGTCGTCGATGAAGCGGAAGCTGTGGCGAGACCTCCGGGGCACCACGGGCTGGAAGAGCCTGAAGCCGCTGTTGCTCGCGGTTCGCAACGAAGACGGATTCGGGATCGCCCGCAAGATCCTCGTCGCCCAGGTGGTCCTCGCCGTCGTGCTCACGACGTGGGGGGTGTGGGCGGCGGGCGCCGTCGGCCTGCTCACCTACCCCGTGCTGTGGCTCGGATCGTGGATGACGATCTGGCGGGTCATCAACCGACTGCGCTCGATCGCCGAACACGGTGGGATGGAGGCATCCTCCGATCGCCGACGCACGACGCACCACGTCCGCCAGAACCTCCTCGCCCGGTTCTGGGTCGCTCCGTTCAACACCGGGTGGCATCTGGCCCACCACGTCGACATGGGCGTGCCGTTCCGCAACCTCCCCGCGCTCCACCGGGAGCTCGAGGCTGCGGGGTGGGTGACCGACGCCTACACGTATCCCAACTACCGCTCGCTCTGGCGGGCGCTGGCGTCCCGTCCCGAGTAGGCGGTCCGCGAGGTCAACCCTCGAGTGGTTGGCCGCTGGGGTCGACGCCGCAGGTCTGTTGCCACGCCTTGGGCAGGTCGCCGCGGAAGACGCCGTTGTCCTGGAGGACGCGGAGCACCGGACGGGTCGCCTGGTGGCGCAGGGCCGCTCGCTCGGGCGTGACCCGGGCGGCCTTCCACGTGTCCCAGTCGGGCAGCCCGACGGTCGAGTACACGCCGGGCTGGACCAGGAAGTCGAACATCTGGCCGACCACGAAGGGGGCCACGTGGCGGACGGCGAAGCGGTCACGCCAGTTGGCCTCGGCCCACAGCTCGCCGAACACCGCCCGGGCGAAGCTCAGGTGCCGGGCCTCCTCCGAGCGGTGGTAGCGGCTGACGTCCTTGATGAACGGGTCGGTGTCCGGGTGCTCGGCGGCCAACTTCTGGAAGAGGTCGGGTGCTTCCTCGCCGGCCAGGACCAAGGTGAACAGCAACGCCGGACGCGACGTGATCTGCGCCGTGCCGAATCGCTCGAGCATCCGGAAGATCGGCTTGTCCATCGGCTTGGGAGCCTGGCCGTCGAGCTGGGTGAGCACCCGTGCGAACAGACGCTGGTGGCGGGTCTCCTCGCCGATCTCGTGGAGCATGTACGTGATCCGTGGATCGGTCAGGTCGGGCGCCATCGCGATCATCCGCGAGAACCCCGCGTTGAGGATCGCCTCGAACCGCAGACCGTTGTCGAAGACCGACGCCAACTCCTCGCGCGCCAGCGTGTGTCGCTGTGCCGCCGTGAGGTCCAGGTCGAGGCCGGCGATCGACAGCAGCTCGTCGGGGAGCACCTGCCGCGACAGGTCGAGGTGGCCCTGCACGTCGACATCGGGGTCGATGACCCGGTTCGCGGATGCGGTGTTGAGGCGCGCGATGCGTGTCGCCGTCGGTGCGTCGGTCGTGATGGCCATGGTGGTCGATCCCCCGGTAGAAAAAAGAGCGCGTGTTCTCTTTGAGGGTCGCAGGTGTCCGATCAGGGTGCAATATGACCTTTGTCTCGTCCTCGCGAGCGCTGCTGACGGCCGCGTAGGGTCCGGGCATGCCCGCCGCCACCGACCGCGACACCCTCGTCGCCGCCCTCGACGACCAGTTCGACGCCCTGCTCGCGCTCGGCCGGGACCTCACCGACGCCCAGTGGGACACCCCGAGCGACGTGCCGGGATGGACGGTGAAGGACAACTTCAGCCATGTGATCGGCACCGAGTCGATGCTCCTCGGCCGGCCGGACCCCACCGTCGACGTCGCGGACGCCGCCCACGTCAAGAACGACATCGGCACGTTCAACGAGGTCGCCATCGAGACCCGGCGCTCGCGATCGGGCAGGGAGGTCCTGGCGGAGTTCGCCCTCGTCGCCGGTGAGCGCAAGGCCGCGCTGGCCGCCATGACCGAGGCCGACTTCGACGCGGAATCGTTCACGCCCGCCGGCCAGGACACCTACGGCCGCTTCATGCAGATCCGGGTCTTCGACTGCTGGATCCACGAACAGGACTGCCGTGGGCCGCTCGGTCTCCCCGGCCACGAGTCGGGCCCGGCCGTCGACGTGATGGTCGACGAGATGACGACTGCCATGGGGTTCGTCGTCGGGAAGAAGGCGGGTGCCACCGAGGGACAGTCGGTGCGTCTCGTGCTGACCGGGGCGACCACGCGGACCATCGACGTCCGCGTCGACGGTCGGGCGACCGTGGTCGACGATCTCGACGACCCCACGACGACGATCACGCTGCCGATGCCGCTCTGGGTCCGCTTCGCGGCCGGTCGTCGGCCGGGCGACGCCTCGCATCCCGACGTCGTCATCGAGGGCGATCGGGCCCTCGGCACCTCGGTCATCGAGCACGCGGCCTACACGATCTGATCGAGCGGGCTGATCGAGCGGGCTCCAGCTCCTCGAGCGGGCACGGCGGTCGACCCCGGACGAGCGGCGGCCGGATCCTCACGGTCCGGCGAACGCTGCCAGACTCAGGACGTGCACGAGCCAGACGATCGGTGGGGTGCCGCGCTCGACGCGGCAGGAGCACACACCGGTGACCGGTTCGGGGCCTTCGCCGACCTGGTCGCCCGCCATGGTGAGCCGGGCCGGCACCATCACGACTTCGACCACGCCTCCGCCGTCGTCGACGCGGTGCTCGGGATCCACAGTCAGGGCGACGACTGGGCGGTGGCCGTCCTGGCCGGCTGGTATCACGATGCGGTCCACGACCCCCGAGCGCCCCGAGGCGCGAACGAGGGCGCATCGGCCGTGGTCGCCCACGACGCGCTGTCCCGCCTCGGGGTCACCATGACCGCGCTCGGGACGATCACGCGGCTGGTGTGTCTCACGGCGTCCCATGCGCCGAGTCCGACCGACCGGACCGGGGCGGTGTTGTGCGACGCCGACCTGTCGGTCCTCGGAGCGGACGACGACCGATACGACCGCTACGTGCGGGACGTCCGGGCGGAGTACGCCCACGTGGACGACGAGGCCTGGCGGGAGGGGCGCAGCACGGTGCTGCGTTCGTTCCTCGACCGGCCTCGGCTCTTCCACACGATCGTCGGACGTGAGCGGTGGGAGGGCCCGGCCCGCGCCAACATCTCGCGCGAGCTCACGTCACTGGCCTGACGCCGACTTCCTCCGCCGCAGACCGGCCGCACGCAGTCGACGGACCAGGACCCGACTGTCGACCGGCGTGGCGCCGAGTTCGATCGCCTCGTCGCGGAGGTACGCGGGCACGTCGTAGTGGTCGCCCTGGAAGGCGCGTCGCGGGATGCCCAACCGCGCGGCGAAGTCGTGGAGTTCGTCGTACGACTCGTCCGACACCAGGTGCGCCCACCGGTGACCGCGCCACGGCCAGACGGCCGGGTCCACGAGGATCATCTACGCAGGCTCGTCGGGATCGAAGCCCAGGTCGCTGGGATGGCTGGGGAGACGACGCCGGGCCGCCTCCTCGGCCAACGAGACGACCTCGCGGAGCGGTCGGCCGGTCCGTCGGGCGACGTCGGCTGCGTCGTCGTGTTCGACCTTGGTGCGCCCGGGGGAGATCTTGATGCGGATGGGGTGGCCGTCGACGGCGACCGAGTCGAACGAGCGAGCCGCAGGCCACCGATCGACGTGCTGGGCGCGCACGCCGAACGAACCCGTCTCCGACGTCAGGACCTTCGCGACCGTCGCCGCTGCCGCCGCGTCGACGAGGGCGCAGACCAGGTGCCCGGGTCGACCCTTCTTCATGATCACCGGGACGATCCACGCGTCGGCGGCTCCGGCGTCGAGCAACGCGGCGACCGCGTGCGCCAACGTCTCACCGGTGGCGTCGTCGACGTTCACGGTCAGCTCGACGAGCGGTTGGGCTTCCCCGACCATCGACTGCTCGTGGGTGAGGATCCCGGTCACGAGCTGCACGGCGTTCACCCGGCCGTCGAGTTCGCGGGTCCCGGCCCCGTAGCCGCTGCTGCGCACGGTCATCGCCGGCATCGGCCCCCATCGTTCGACCATCGCGGCCAGCAGGGCGGCGCCGGTGGGCGTGGTCAGTTCGTGCGGGACGTCGACGTTGGCGACGGGGGCGTCGCGGAGCAACTCCACGACCGCAGGCGCGGGCACCGGGATCATCCCGTGCGCCGACCGGGTCATGCCCACGCCGGTGGCGACCGGGCCGGCATGCACCACGTCGACCTCCAGGGTCTCGAGCGCGGCGCACGTCCCCACGATGTCGACGATGGCGTCGATCCCGCCGACCTCGTGGAAGTGGACCTGGGACGGGGGCCGTCGGTGGAGCCGGCCCTCGACCTCGGCGAGGCGGTTGAACGTCGCCAGGGCGCGCTCCCGGACGCGTGGCGGCAGCCGCGCCTCCTCGATGAGGCCGTTGATGTGCTCGGCCGTTCGCACCACGCTCGACTCGCTCACCCGGACGACGGCATGGGTGGCCGCGATGCCTCCTCGGAGCACGTCTTCGAACTCGAGCGTCCACCCGTCGACCGGGAGTCGGTCGAGCATGGCGCGGACTTCGTCGACGTCGGCGCCGGCAGCGACACACGAGCCGAGCGCCATGTCGCCGGCGATCCCGGAGAAGGCGTGGAACCAGGCGACCGAGGTCATGAGCGGCCGGCTCCCTCTCGCTCGAGCACACCGAGGAGGCGCAGCGCAGCGCAGGCGGCGCCGTACCCGTTGTCGATACCGACGACCGTCACACCGGCGGCGCACGACGAGAGCATCGCCAAGAGGGCGGTGACGCCCGCGAACGACGAGCCGTACCCGACGCTCGTGGGCACCGCGATGATCGGTGCCCCCGTGATCCCACCCACGACCGAAGCCAGTGCCCCTTCCATGCCGGCGACCACGACCACCACGTCGGCACCGGACACGAGGTCGACCGACTCGAGCAACCGGTGGACGCCCGCGACGCCGACGTCGGTGAGGCGGTTGGCGGCGACGCCATGGGCGGCGAGCACCGATGCGCACTCGTCCGCCACGACCAGGTCGGCCGTGCCGGCGGTGGCGACCAGGACGGTGAACTCGTCGACGGGATCGGCCGAACGCCACACGACGGTGTCGCCGACCCGGTCGCCGCCGGGGTTCGCGTCGAGGGCCGCCGCCGCCTGGTCGTCGTCGACGCGGGTGAGCAGGATCGGTCGCTCGCCGACGCTCAACAGCTCGGTCACGATGGTCGCGCACTGCGACGGCGTCTTGCCCGGGCCGTAGACGGCCTCGGCGAGGCCTTGGCGGATCGTGCGGTGGTGATCGACGCGCGCATGGCCGAGGTCGGCGAAGGGGAGTCGACGGAGTCGGGTGACCGCGTCGTCGGGATGCACGGCTCCCGCCGCGACGTCATCGAGCAACTGGCGGAGGTGCTGGGCGTCCACCGCCCTATCCTTGCCGCTCGTGGCAGCCCCCGCGGACACGTCTCCTCCCGACACACCGGGGCGCATCGCGTTCCTCGGTCCCGAGGGCACGTTCAGCGAGCAGGCCCTCCTCACCCAGCCGGACTACGCGGCGATGGACCTGGTCGCGTGCCGGACCATCCCCGACGTCCTGCACGCCGTGTCCGACGGACGGGCTGACGTCGGGTTCGTGCCGATCGAGAACGCCATCGAGGGTTCGGTCAACGTGACGCTCGACGCGCTGATCTTCGACCACGAACTGAAGATGCAGCGTGAGGTCGTCATCAACATCGTGATGTGTCTCCTCGCCCCTGCCGGCGTGGCGCTGGCCGACATCGACCGGGTGCTGTCGATCCCCGTCGCCACCGCGCAGTGCCGTACGTTCCTGAGCGAGCACCTCCCCGACGCCGACGAGCTGGCCGCCAACTCGACCGCGCTCGCCGCACGCATGGTGGCCGAGGAGAGTGACGGACGCACCGCAGCCATCGGCACGGCGCTCGCGGCGAAGGTGCATGGGCTCGAGGTCCTGGCCGAGGACATCGAGGACCATGCCGACAACCAGACCCGGTTCGTCTCGCTGACGCGGCACGGGATCCCGGCGCCGACCGGGCACGACAAGACGTCGATCGTCGTGTTCCAGAAGGCCGACGTCCCGGGCTCGCTGCTCACCATCCTCCAGGAGTTCGCCGCACGAGGCATCAACCTGACCCGCCTCGAGAGCCGTCCGACCAAGCGTGGGCTCGGCGACTACTGCTTCATCATCGACCTGGAGGGGCACGTCGGTGACGAGTTGGTGGCCGACGCGCTCCGCGACCTCAAGTCCAAGAACGAGGACGTGATGTTCCTCGGCAGCTATCACGCGGCCGGCGACCACGGTCCCGAGGTCCGGCGCGATGCCGAGGCCTCGTGGCGCGACGCGAACGACTGGCTCGACCGGCTGCGCGGCGAGATCCGCTGACCGGTCAGGGCTTCAGGAAGGTCTTGCCGATGTTGGTGCCCTCGAACAGTGCGTTGAGGGCCGGCACGGCGTTGGCCAAGCCGTCGAAGACGTGGCTCCGGTACGACAGCGCGCCGGCGTCCATGAGCCGCCGCAGCTCGGTGTTCGCCTCGTCGTAGCGATCCCAGTTGTCGAGGGTGTTGAAGCCCTCCATGCGGGCTCGCATGGCGAGGAGCTTCACGTAGTTGGCCGGCCCGGGGTGGTCACCCGACAGGTAGCTGGAGATGACGCCGCACAAGACGACCCGGCCGTGCATGGCGATGCGCCCCAGCACGGCGTCGAGGATCGGGCCGCCGACGTTGTCGAAGTAGACGTCGACGCGCTTGGGGCAGTGCTCCCGCAGCGCAGTGTCGAGATCGGCCGTGCGGTGGTTGATGCAGGCGTCGAACCCGAACTCGTCGACCACGACGCGGCACTTCTCGTCGGAGCCGGCGATGCCGACGACGCGTGCCCCGCGCTCCTTCGCGATCTGTCCGGCGATCGAACCGGTCGCTCCCGCTGCTGCGGACACGACGACCGTCTCGCCCGCCATCGGCTTCCCGATGTCGTGCATGCCGAAGTACGCGGTCGCGCCGGTCGATCCGAAGACGGCCAACATCGCGCCCCGGTCGACGTCGTCGTCGGGCCCGCCGACCTTGGTGGTGAACAGGTCGTCGAGCGAGACGGAGAAGTCGCTGAACCCGCCGAGTGAGGTGACGACGTCGCCGACCTCGTAGGCGTCGCACCGGGTCTCGACCACGGTGCCGACCGTGGCGGCCCGCACGGGGTCGCCGAGCTCGAGCGCCGGGAGGTAGCCGGGTTGGCCGTCCAGCCACGTGCGCACGGCAGCGTCGACGCCGACCAGGTCGTTGCGCACCAGGGCCTCGCCCTCGCCGATCTGGGGGACGGGCGCCTCGACCAGCTCGACGTCCTCGGGGTCGACCAACCCACTCGGTCGCCGTCGGAGCACCACCTGCCGGTTCACGTCAGTCACGGCGCGGACCGTACCAACCCCCCACCCACCCGAACTCGACGTCACTGCCGTCGGCCCCCGACGCCCACGACGTCGAGTTCGGGTGGGGGTGGTTCGTCGGCTGTGCAAACCTGCCCATATGGCACTTCTCGAACCGCGCCTCGACGGCGCGGTGGTCCTCCCGGACGGGCGTCGAACCGGCTTCGCCGAGTACGGCGTGGCCGACGGCTTCCCGGTGTTGTGGTTCCACGGCACGCCGGGCGCTCGTCACCAGGTTCCCCCGCTGGCCCGGTCGGCTGCCATGGAACTCGGTCTCCGGGTCGTCGGGGTCGAGCGTCCGGGCATCGGGCTCTCGACCAACCACCGCCACGACTCGGTCGCAGGGTTCGCGGACGACATCGAACATGTCGCCGATCGCCTCGGCTTCGATCGTTTCGCCGTGGTCGGCCTGAGCGGCGGAGGTCCCTACACCCTCGCGGTCGCGCACCGGATGCCCGAACGGGTGGTTTCGGTCGGCGTGCTGGGAGGCGTCGCCCCGACCGTCGGGCCCCATGCGGCGCGTGGGGGCTTCGTCCCGCTGGCCCGCACCTTCAACGGTCTGCTCGGGACCTTGGCCACCCCGCTGGCCGCGACCATGTGGGCGGTGGTCAACGGGCTCGCTCCCGTCGCGGGTCCGGTGTACAGCAGGGCCACGCAGTTCATGCCGGCGGGCGACCGGGCGGTGTTCGCCGCCGAGGGGGTGGAGGAGATGTTCCTCGGCGACCTGATCCGTGGGTCGCGTCGACAGTGCATGGCGCTGGTCCACGACGCCGTCCTCTTCGGTCGTCACTGGGGATTCGACCCCACCGAGATCGAGGTGCCGGTGTACTGGTGGCACGGAGACGCCGACCCGATCGTGCGACTCGACCACGCGCGCAACCTGGCAGACGAGATGCCGTCGGTGACCTTCGAGGTCCGCGCCGGGGAGAGCCATCTGGGCGGCTTCGGCATCGCCCGCCACGTCCTCGAGTCGGTGGTCGCGCACCGGTAGTCCGGTCCGGACCGCACGCCTGCCCGTTCGCTGGCATCGTGGGGGGCATGACGGAATCACTGACCCGCGCACAGACCGCAGCGAGTGCGGGCATCGACGACTGGCGGGTCGTCGCCCACACGCTCCAGTCGTCGTTCCGGACGGGCTCGATGGCCACGGGCGTCGAGTTCGCCGGCCGGATCGTCACCCTGGCCGACGACGCCAACCACCACCCCGACCTGACCGTCACGTACCCGCGTGTCCACGTACTGCTCACGACGCACGACACCGGCGGGTTGACGACCCGGGACGTCGAGATGGCCCGGAAGATCTCGGCCGTGGCCGCCGAGCTGGGGATCGAGGCCGATCCGTTGGCCGTGGCCCAGGTCGAGGTGGCCATCGACGCCATGGACATCCCCGCGGTCAAGCCGTTCTGGGAAGCCGTGATGGGCTACCGGTCCAGCGCCGACGACGCCGCCGTCGACCCGCACGGACGCGGCCCGGCGCTCTGGTTCCAGCAGATGGACGCCCCGCGTCGCCAGCGCAACCGGATCCACGTCGACGTCATGGTCCCCCATGACGCGGCTGCGGCCAGGATCGACGCGACCCTGGCCGCCGGTGGTGTGCTCGTCTCCGACGCCGCAGCCCCGTCGTTCTGGGTGCTCGCCGACCCCGAGGGCAACGAGGCCTGCATCTGCACGTGGCAGGACCGGGACTGACGCGCTTGACATCGGCGTACATCGGCGCGATGTATATATGTCATGGGTAACAACATGGACTGGCACGGGCACGAGAAGACCATCGACGTCGACACGTTGGCGTCCGAGATCGACGCGGCCGTCGGGGGAGGCGCCGTGGCCATCGCGCTCACCGACCTCGACGACTTCGCCGAGGTCAACGAGACCCTCGGACGCGACGTGGGGGATCGGGTCCTCGAGGTCTGGATCAAGACCCTCGTCGGCTCACTGCCGCCGGATGCGATCGTCGGGCGTCTCGGCGGCGACGAGTTCGGGATCGCGTTGCCCAACGCCTCGGCCGAGAACGCGCTCATCCAGTTCGAGGAGGTGCGCTCCCATCTGGCCGAGCATCCCGTCGAGGGATGGACCATCGGGGTCACGTTCGGGGTCGCCTCGCGTCCCCCGCACGCCGAGGAGACGACCGACCTGTTCCGGTGCGCCAACGAGGCGCTCGCCCGCGGCAAACGAGAAGGCGGGGGACGGGTGGCGATCTACGTCGAGGAGAAGATGGTGCTCAAGAGCAACTACTACTCCCGGGCGTCGTTGCACCGACTCAACAAGTTGGCGTCACAGACCAACCGCACAGAGGCCTCGCTGTTGCGCGAGGCACTCGATGATCTGTTCCAGAAGATGCGCTGACTGCGCCGTCTGGCCGTGCCGCAGCGGCTACTCGCTCCAGGCCTTGAGCTTCTCGATGGTGCCGAGCGGGTCGGGGCCGATGGGCTGCACGTTGAGGTGGGTGACGCCCACGTCCTTGAACACCTGGAGGCGCTCGCGCACGTAGCCCTCGTCGCCGATGAGGCTCGACAGGTCGATGTACTCGTCGGGGACGGCGCCGAAGGCTTCCATGCGCTTGCCCGACAGGAACAGGTCCTGGATCTCCTCGGCTTCCTTCTCCCACCCGTACCGGCAGAACAGGTCGTTGTAGAAGTTCTTCGTCTTCGCCCCCATGCCGCCGACGTAGAAGCCGATCAGGCCACGGGCGGCGTCACGGGCTTCTTGGATGTGGGGGCCGTCGCCCAGCGCGACCATGCCGCCGGCGATGATCTGCAGCGGCGCCCGCTCCGGGTCGCGCTTGGCCTTGCCGGCCGCGAGGGACTCGCCCCAGACCTGCTCGAAGCGGTCAGGCACGAAGTGGATCGTCTGCCAGAGGTCGGCGACCTCGGCCGTGAGCTCGACGTTCTTGGGCCCGATGCTGGCGAGCGCGATCGGGATGTCGTTCTCGGGCGTCTTGTTCATGAACTTCAGCGGCTTTCCGAGACCGGTGCCGCCCTCGGTCATGGGCAGTTGGTAGGTCGTGCCGTCGTGGACGACCTTCTCGCCGCTCCACACCTTCCGGCAGATCTCGATGGTGTCGCGGGTCCGGCCGATGGGCTTGGCGAACGGCACGCCGTGCCACCCCTCGATGACCTGGGGTCCGGACGAACCGAGGCCGAGGACGAACCGGCCGCCGCTGAGCGCGTCGAGCGTCGCCGCCGTCTGGGCGATCAGCGTCGGGCTGCGGGAGTAGAGCGGGATGATCCCGGTCATGAGCTTCACGCGCTCGGTCTGGCCGGCGAGGAACCCGAGGGTCGACACGAGGTCGTAGCCGTAGATCTCGGCACCCCAGAGGAGGTCGACGCCCGCGGACTCGAGGTCGCGGGCCTGCTGTGCGAGCTTCTGCGGGTCGCCGCCGAAGCCGATGGTCGTGCTGATCTGCATGGTCTTCAGATGCCTTCGCTCAGAGGGAACAGGTCGGGGAACTCGGGGGTGCGCTTCTCGGCCTTGGCGCCGAACGCCTCGGCCATGTCGTCGGTGTCGAACATCGCCGCGTTCCAGTTGGCGATGAACTCGAGGCCGTCGTCGACACGGTGGTCCCGGGTGTAGTGCATGGTCTGCTTCGAGCCCCAGACGGCCATCGGGCTCTTGGTGGCGATCTGCGCGGCGACGTCGAGCACCCCGTCCACCAACGACTCCTGGTCGGGGAAGACGGCGTTGACGAAGCCAGCGGCGTGGGCCTCGGCCGCACTCCAGCGGCGGCCGGTGTAGGCCAGCTCGCGCACGATGCCCTCGGGGACGAGCTTGGGCATGCGCTGGAGCGTGCCGACGTCGGCCGTCATGCCGATGTCGATCTCGGCGATGGAGAAGAACGCTCCCTCGTCGGCGTAGCGCATGTCGGCGGCGCACACGAGGTCGACGCCGCCGCCCACGCACCCGCCCTGGATCGCGGCGAGCACCGGCATCCGAGCGCGCTCGAGCGCGTTGAACGTGTCCTGGAGGCGCATCGCCGTGCTGCGGAAGCGTTCGTTGCGTCGGCTCCGGTGGCCGGACGATCCACTGCGCGGACCGATGTCGTCGTTGGAGGTGAACACCGAGAGGTCCATGCCGGAGCAGAAGTGGGGGCCGGTGCTCGACAGCACGATCGCCCGCACCGACCCGGCGGCGGAGAACTCGTCGACGATCAGCGGTAGGTCGTTCCAGAACGACGCGATCATCGAGTTCCGCGTCTCCGGACGGCTCAGTCGGATGTGGGCGACCTTGTCGCTCACCTCGACGTCGAAGCACTCGTATCCCATGGTGGTCCCCGTTCCCTGCGGTTGGCGGCTCGCCGTTGCGACCGTTGACCATAGGGCGAGCGACCCGGCGGCGACCGCTCCTGGCGAGTGCTAGCCATGCGCCATGACCGACATTCCTCGTCGTACCGCCGTCGTCGCCAATGCCGGCTTCTTCATCGGCCCCGCCGTGGCCCGTGGGCTGGCTGCACGCGGTCACGATCTCGTGATCGGCGACCCCGAGGACGGTCTGGTCGAAGACCTCGAAGCGCTCGGAGCATCGGTCGTGATCGTGACCGGGGTCCGTGACCTCGCCGAGCCGGCGTCGGCCGCGGCGCTCGTCGCCGCGGCCCTCGACGGGTTCGGCCGCATCGACGCAGCAACCGCCTTCTCCGGGCAGGTGGTCACGGGACGGTTCACGCAGTCGTCGATCGACGATCTCCGCGCCGTCACCCGTGGTTGCCTCGAGGCGCCCTACCACTTCCTCCGTGCGGTCGTCCCGGTCATGGTCGAACAGGGGAGCGGACAGGTGCTGCTCTTCACCAGCGCCTCCGGTGCCCGACCGACGCCTGGTGCGCCGCTGTATTCGTCGGTCCGAGCCGGCGCCAACCACCTGGTCCGCAACGTCGCCGACGAGGTCGCCCGCAACGGCGTCCAGGTCAACGCCATCGGCACCAACTTCATGGACTTCCCCGAGTTCCGCCGAGCGAGCGGCGCCGACGACCCCGAGGTCCGGGCGGCGATCGAACAGCAGACCCCGATGCGTCGCCTCGGCACGGTCGAGGAGTGCGCGGCCCTGGGGCTCGGCTTCCTCGACGGGACCTGCGAGTTCGTGACCGGCCAGTTCGTGGCCCACGACGGTGGCTGGGCGATCTGACCCACGCCACCCCACCCCACCCCATCCCCGTTCTGGTGAACAACCACGACACCTCATGGTGTCGAGTGACCACCAGAACGGGTCTTTGTTGGGGGTGGGGTGGCCGGAGCGGGTCTCTTCGGGGTGGGGCGTCGCTCGGCGACGGGTTCAGACGCGTTCGATGATGATGGCGGGCGCCATGCCGCCTCCGGCGCACATCGTGATGAGCCCGAACTGGCCGTCGGTGCGCTCGAGTTCGTCGAGCACGGTGCCGATCAAGATGGCGCCGGTCGCCCCGATGGGGTGACCGAGGGCCATCGCCCCGCCGTTGACGTTGACCTTGCTGCGGTCGAGGTCGAGGTCACGCTGGAACTTCTCGGCGACGACGGCGAACGCCTCGTTGATCTCCCAGATGTCGATGTCATCGATGGTGAGTCCGGCACGGGCGAGCACCTTCTTGGCCGCGGGGACCGGCGCGTTCAACATCAGCGTCGGGTCGTCGCCCATGTTCGTGGTGGCGACGACGCGGGCGCGGGCCGTCAGGCCGTGCGCCTTCGCGTAGTCCTCGCTCGCCCACAGGATCGCGGCAGCGCCGTCGACGACACCGGACGAGTTGCCGGCGTGGTGGACGTGCTCGATCACCAGATCCGGGTACTTCTGGTTGATGAGCTGGCGAGCCGTGGGGCCGCCTTCGTGGCTGTAGTCGGCGATGGCCGGGAAGCTCGGCGGCAGCTGTGCCAGCGACTCGGCCGTGGTGCCCGGACGAGGGAACTCCTCGTGGTCCAGGGCAACCGACCCGTCCAGGTTCAGGACCGGGATGAGGCTCTTGTCGAAACGGCCCTCGGCGATCGCCGTCGCGGCGCGCGCCTGCGATTCGGCGGCCAGCGCGTCGAGCGCCTCGCGGGGGATGCCTTCCATCGACGCGATCGCGTCGGCGCACACACCCTGGTGCGACTGCGGGTGGATCTCCTGGAGGTGGGCGTTGCCGGCACCCATGGGCATCATGCCCTTCTTGGGGAGCGACATCATCTCGGTACCGCCGCCGACGACGAGGTCCTCCATGCCGGCCATGATCGCGTTGGCCGCGATGTTGTTGGCGGTGATGCCCGAGCCACAGAACCGGTCGAGGGTGACGCCGCTGGCGCGGACGTCGTAGCCGGCGTCGAGGGCGGCCATGCGACCGAGATCGCCCGACTGCTCCTTCACCTGCGAGCTGGTGCCCCACACGACGTCGTCCACGTCGGCGGTGTCGAAACCGTTCCGGTCGACCAGCGCCTCGAGCACGGTGCGGCCCAGGTGTTGGGGGTGGAGGTGCGCGAGCGCACCCTTGCCTTGCTTGCCGATGCCCCGGGGGGTACGGACAGCGTCGATGATCAGTGCGTCTGCCATGGTGAGTTCGTAACACCTTCTGGCTAGCGTCGCGGCATCATGCCCGAGTCCACTGGCTCCGCCGCCGAAGCGGAGCACCGGGTCGTCGTCGTCGGGGCTGGCCCCGCAGGTCTGACGGCCGCGTTCCAACTCCACAAGTACGGCGTCTCGTCGACCGTGCTCGAAGCCGACGACATGGTCGGCGGGATCTCCCGCACCGCGCAGCGCGACGGCTGGCGTTTCGACATCGGCGGCCACCGCTTCTTCACCAAGGTCCCGGCCGTCGAGGACCTGTGGCACGAGATCCTCCCCGACGAGGACTTCCTCATGCGCCCGCGCAAGAGCCGCATCTTCTACGACGGGAAGTACTTCGACTACCCGCTCAAGGCGTTCAACGCCCTCAAGAACCTGGGCGTCCTCGAAGCGGTCCTCTGCGTCGCCTCATACGCCAAGGCCAGGATCCGGCCGCCGAAGGACCAGACCAACTACGAGGGGTGGCTCGTCGCCCGCTTCGGCCAGCGCCTCTACGAGACGTTCTTCAAGACCTACACCGAGAAGCTCTGGGGCGTTCCCGTCCACGAGATGCCCGCCGACTGGGCGGCGCAACGGGTCAAGGGACTCTCCCTCGGCAACGCCATCGTCAACGCGCTCTTGCCCAAACGGAACCAGAAGGACATCACCTCGCTCATCGAGGAGTTCCAGTACCCGAAGTTCGGGCCGGGGATGATGTGGGAGGTCTGCCGCGACAAGGTCGTCGCCGACGGATCCACCATCGAGATGGAGACCACGGTCACCACGATCCACCATTCCGGCGGGAAGGCGACGAGCGTCGTCGCCACCCACGCCGACGGCACCACGTCGGAGTACCCGTGCACCGACGTGATCTCGTCGATGCCGATCTCGCACCTGCTCGAGGCGATGGACCCGCCGGTGCCCGACCACGTCAAGGCGGCCGCCGCCGATCTCCGCTACCGCGACTACCTGATCGTCGCGCTCGCGCTGCCGGAAGCACTCGTCGACTTCGACGACAACTGGATCTACATCCACGACCCCAAGGTCCGGACCATGCGCATCCAGAACTTCGGTTCGTGGTCGCCGTACATGGTCAAGGACGGGATGAACACCCTCGGCCTCGAGTACACGGTGTGGGAGGGCGACGAGGAGTGGAACGCCGACGACGACTGGCTGATCGAACGAGCCAAGAAGGAGCTCGAACAGCTCGGTCTCGCCCGGCAGGGGCAGGTCGAGGCGGGCTACGTGGTCCGCCAGGCCAAGGCGTACCCGATCTACGACGACCGGTACGCGAAGAACGTCGACGTCCTGCGCTCCTGGCTCGCCACCGACGCCACCAACGTCCATCCCGTGGGCCGCAACGGCATGTTCCGGTACAACAACCAGGACCATTCGATGTTCACGGCGATGTTGACGGTGGAGAACATCATGACCGGCTCCGACCACGACGTCTGGGAGGTCAACGTCGAGGAGGAGTACCACGAGGAGTCGGGCACCGGAGGCGGCAGCTCACTTCCCGAGGTGGCACGACCCGCGGGGTCCCACGGCACCGGCCGCGACGCGCCGGTGATCCGACGCGAGGTCATCGAGGCCAGCAGGCCCGAAGCGAACGGATGACGACGAGCGGTTCCTCACAGTCCCTGCGCCAGCCGCATGACCCGGTCCTTGATCATGGTCGGGGTCACCTCGGCAGCGACCGACAGGAGCCGAGCGTCGACACCGACGAGGTAGCGCGACCGCGGTGACGAGGTGGACAGCGCCTTGGCGATGACCTTGGCGCAGGTCGAGGGCTCGCCCATCAGCCCGGACCACAGCGACAACAGGCTGCCCAGCCGCTGGTACGAGCCGGAGTAGTCCGAACCCTCGCGCTTGGCCATGTCGCGCTCGAGGTCTTCCCAGATGTTGGTCTTGAAGCCGCCCGGTTCGACGAGCACGACGTCGATGCCGTCCTTGGCGACCTCCATCCGCAGCGCGTCGGACACGCCCTCGAGCGCGTGCTTGGTCCCCTGGTACCAACCCGTGAGTGGGGTGGTGGCCCGGCCGTAGATGGACGAGATGTTGATGATGCGCCCACCGCCGGCCGCGCGCATCGCCGGGATGGCGAGCCGTGCCAACCGGATCGGCGCGATGAGCATCGTGTCGAGGATCTGGTGCACCTCGTCGTCGGCGACGTCCTCGACCGCGCCGGTCAAGCCGTAGCCGGCGTTGTTCACCAGACCGTGCAGGGTGCCGACGTCCGCCATGACCTGCGCGCAGCCATCGGCATCGGTCACGTCGAGGATCCGCGTCTGCACCTCGACGCCGGCCTCCTCTGCTGCGTCGGCGACGACGGCGGCCTTCGCCTTCGTGCGGACCGTGCCGATCACGACGAAGTCTCGTCGGGCGAGTTCGAGCACGGTGGCCAACCCGATGCCGGAGTTCGCGCCGGTGACGAGGACCTGTCGTTCGCTCATCTCCGCACCCTGTCACGTCCGCCGGCGCGGCACGCCGCCCACGCCGGGGACCGGTCAACGGCCGGCGTCAGAGGTCTCCGGTTCGCGAGCGTCGTGGAGGCGGAGGTGGTGTGGGTGCCCTTCGTGGTCGCGCCAGTCGTCGGAGAAGTGGCCGCAGCGACCGGCGTGGAAACGGTAGAAGACGAACTCCACGCCGGCCACGTAGGCGACGCCCCAGAGCAGTCCTGCGGTGGCGTCGGTGACCCAGTGGACGCCGAGATAGACGCGGCAGGCCGCCATCAGCGGGGCGAGCGCGGCGACGAAGCCCCAGGTGAGCCACCAGACCCGCTTCCGTCCGAGGTACAGCGCGATCACGGCGGGGAGCAGCGAGTAGAGGGTGACGGTGGCGAGGACATGGCCGCTGGGGTGTGAGTAGCCGACGCCGTTGACGAGCCGGTCGAAGTCGGGGCGGGGTCGGCCGACGACGTCCTTGATGATGAACTCGAACGCCGGCCGGAGGGCGACGGCGCCGACGACCGCACCACTGAGCGGTCGGCAGCGGGGCCAGGCGGCAGCGGCGGCGATGGCCGCGAGCGGGAAGATCACGATGTTCGACCCGAGTCGGCTCACGCCCCGGAAGAACGTCTCGAGTCCGGAGGTGCGGCTGCGCTCGACCCATTCCTGGATGGGGACGTCCCAGTGGTCGTAGAGCGCGCCGTGGTCGACCGCAGCGATCGTCGCCACGACGACCAGCGTGACCGTCAGCGCGGCGAGCGCCTTCGGATGTTCGGCCAG
>JBFIHN010000005.1:0-22281 GCA_041601775.1 Acidimicrobiales bacterium | reverse complement strand
GTCGCGGAGGTCGCGGAGATCACGGGCGAGGTCGGTCGCGGACGAGACCGGGTGCAGCAGCCGGCCGATCGCTGCACCCACCGCGTCGACCGGCGGCCGAAGGCTCCGGGCGATCTCCGCCGCCAGCCGGTCCGCTGGTCGGGGCAGCGGTGCCGGAGACCACGGTGACGGGTCGGCGGACTCGACGTCCGGTTGGAGGTCGAGCAACACGGTTGCCACCTCCACGCCCGAGACGCCGTCGACGATCGCATGGTGGATCTTCTCGATGAGCGCGACCCGACCGTCGGCCAGACCATCGACGAACCAGAGTTCCCACAGCGGGCGGGAGCGGTCGAGCAACTCCATGTGCAAGGTGGCGGCGAGGCCCAGGACGCTGGCCTCGTCACCCGGCGCGCCGGCCTCGAGCACCTTGACGTGGTGGGCGATGTCGAACGCCGGGTCGTCCACGAGCGTGGGGCGGGTCAGGGCCAGCGGCCCGGGCAGGGGTACCTGACGGAGCCGGGGCACGAGGTGGAGCCGCGCCTCGATCCGTGCCCGGAGCTCGGCGATCCGGAAGCGGCCGTCGGCGTCGTGGAACGGATCGCCCTCGAAGAAGCAGACCGATCCGACGTGGGCCGGGGTCCGGTCGTCCTCGAACGCCAGGAACGCGGCGTCGAGGGCGGTCAGGTGCGTGTCCTGCTGGGCGCTGTCCATGGTGCTCCTTCAGGTCGTGCCGAAGGGTTCGGAGACGATGGCGTCGAGGCCGGCCTCGAGGCAGCGCACCATCTGCGCCGGGTCCTCGATCGCGCTCCGATCCGACTCGATCCCGATGCACGCGTGGTCGAGGTGGGAGAGGAACGTGACGCTCATCGCCGCACCCGTGGGCGGAGCGAAGGCGTAGAGCCGGTCGATGCGGGAACCGGCCAGGAACGCCGGTCGGCTGAACCCGGCGACGTCGACGACGTCGACGTCGACCCCGGTCAACATGGCACCGAGGACCTTCGCCGCCGCCGGGGCGGGAAGTTGCCGCAAGACGGCGGCCAGGGGGTCGGTGAACGCCAGGCTCGGCTCGTCCCGGGCGGCGCGGACCGCTTCCGTCGACTGCGCCACCAACGCCCGGATGCCGCCGCCGACACCCAACTCGAATCGGGCCGGGACGAACCGGTTCCCTCCCAGCGGATCGTCCGGGTTGCGGATGCTGATCGGCATGGTCACCCGTAGCCGGTCGAGCACCGTGTCGTTCTGCTCGTGGTACTCCGCGACGCCGCGGGCGACGGCGGCGAGGAACGCCTCGTTGAGCGTGGCCCCGGCCGTTCGCGCCGCCGCATGGAACGCCTCGAGATCGATGTCGATGGTGTCGAGACGGCGTGACAGCCCTCGATCCGTCATCAGCGGCGAGCAGGGCGTGGTCGCCGGCGCGAGGAGATGCCCGACCGACTCGACGGTCTCGAGGGCGTCTCTGCTCGCGTCGAGCGGGTGGGTGGCGAAGCGCACGCCCGTCTGGCCCGCCTGCCCCGCAGCGCGCACGGCGGCGTGGACCAGCCGCCGCACCGCCGTGGGCGACGCAATCGCGACAGGTTCGGCCCTGGTACCGCCGCCCGGCGAGCGCTCACCGTCGAAGAGCAGGCCGGCGAGCGCAACGCCGCCGACGCCGTCGGTCACCGCGTGGTGCAGCCGCATGATCACCGCCGCCCGGTCGGTCTCGACACCATCGACGACCAGGACCTCCCACAGCGGACGGGCCGGATCGAACGCGGCGGTCGCCAGCGGCGCCGCGAGGTCGAGGACGTCACGGACACCTCCTCCGCCCGGTGCCCGGACGAAGCGGATGTGGAAGTCCAGGTCGGCCTCGACCGTCTCCCAGTGCTCGGCCCGCCCGCCCGTGCCGACCACCCGTTGCTCGAAACGCGGCAGGAGAGCACTCGCCGAAGCGAACGTGTCGCGGAGACGTTGGCGGTCCGGTGACCGGTCGAGCATGCCGACCACGACGATCGTCGACCGGAGGATCGGATCGACCTCGATGTTCCACATCAGGGCGTCCGTGTCACGGACTCGCTCTCGCGTCGCCACGACCCCATGGTCGACGATCCGGCGTCGGCGGCCAAGGGTCGAACGTCCCGACAACGTCGACGCGTCCCGACGGGCACGGCAGTACGGTTCTGGTGTGGCGTGGGGCGGGAAGAGGCAGGCGGCGGGGCGGAGCGTCTCGGCCGTGATCGTCGACTACGGCCGCGGTCGCACCGCGGGTGAGACGCCGCCGGAGTCGTGGAAGTCGTCGATGCGCACGGAGGCGATCGTGCAGGTCGACGGCGACTCCCGGCACCAGCACGTCTCGGGCACGGTGCTCGGGACCACCTTCTGGATGATGGCCGAGGGTGACACCGTCCCCGTTCTCGTCGACGACACCGGCGTGGTGACCGGCTTCGACCGTCCGGCCATCGACGACGGCTACAAGGCCCAGCGGCCAGCGCGGAAGGAGTCGCTGAAGCCCCACTCGGTGGTCCACGACGTCCGCCGTCACCTCGGCCTCGACCGTGCGCAGCTCGCCGACATCGGTCCTGCGATCCGCGACCTCGCCGTGGTGCCCAGGCAGTTCGTGGACGCGTTGCGCGGTCCGGGCGAGTCCGCAGCCGTCGAGGACGAGCCGGCCCCGCCGATCGACGGGGTCTCGTTCACGACCTTCGTCGCGGTGCAGGCAGCTCTGGTCCGCGGGCGGGTGGCACCCGATCGGCACGATGAGGTCGCGCAGAGCCACGGCGTCGCTCCCGGTGTGTGGCCATCGGCTCACGAGGCGTGGATGCGGCGTGTTCGTTCCGATCCGGCGATCGGTCAGGTGTTCGGTGCCGCCTACGCCGAGGCGATGAAGCCCTGACCGGACGAGGCGACTCGGTCGGTGGCCCGACCGACGCGACACGAACCCGTTCGATCACTCGTAGAGCAGCACGCCCCGGATGTTCTTGCCGTCGCGCATGTCCTGGAATCCCTGGTTGATGTCGTCGAGCCCATAGGTGCGGGTGATCATCGAGTCGAGATCGAGACGACCAGCGCCGTAGAGCTCGAGCAGTCGGGGGATGTCCTTGCGTGGGTTGGCCGAGCCGAAGATCGAACCGACGACCTGCTTCTCCGACAGCGTGAGGTCGAGCATCGGGATGTTGTTCGACGTCTCGACGACCGGGTGGATGTTGGTCACGACCACCCGCCCTCGCTTGGCCGTGATGGACAGCGCCTGCGCCATGAGGTCGCCGTCGCCCACGCCCATGGCCATGATGACCTTGTCGCAGTTGCGGCCCCAGGTCTCCTGCGCGATCAGCCCGGCGGCTTCGTCGAGGTTCTTGGCGGTGTGCGTCGCGCCGAAGCTCTGGGCGATCTCGTGCTTCCACTCGACGGGGTCGATGGCGAAGATCTGTTCGGCTCCGGCCAAGGCAGCGCCCTGCACGGCAGCGCACCCGATACCGCCGAGGCCGATGACCGCGACCTTGTCGCCGGGGCGTACGTCGGCGGCGTAGACCGCACTCCCCCAGCCGGTGGTCACGCCGCAGCCCACGAGGCACGCCTTGTCGAGCGGGACCTCGGCGGGGATCTTCACACACGACCATTCGTGCACCACCGTGTGGTGCGCGAACGTGCCCAGCAGCAACAGCGTCTGGAGATCCTCACCGCGAGCGTGGTGACGCGAGGTGCCGTCGATCTGGCGGCCGGCGGCCAGGACCCCACCGTTGTCGCACAGGTTGGTGTGGCCTGCAGCGCACGACGGGCAGGCCCCGCACGACGGGACGAAGCTGAACACGACGTGGTCGCCCACGGCGACGAAGGTCACGTCGGGGCCGACGGCCTCGACGACGCCCGCACCCTCATGGCCACAGATGATCGGCGGCAGCGCCGGGAGGTCGCCGGTGACGATGTGTTCGTCGGAATGGCACATGCCCGACGCGACCAGGCGGACCTGCACCTCGCGGCCTTTCGGAGGATCGAGCTCGATCGACTCGACCGAGAACTCCTCCTTCGGTGCCCACAGGATCGCTGCCCGGGATTCCACGCCACACTCCAACCGTTCGATTCGATGAGTGCGGGAACATAGCCATCGCCCGACCCGGCCGCAATCACCGGGGTGCGATCCACCCCAGATCAGCCGGTGAAGGTCGGCGTCCGCGTCACGGGAACGGCATCCGGCGTCGTCGGCACGGGCGCGTCGGGCGCACTCGTGACCGTGGCTGCGACGGTGGTCGGCGACTCGGTGGGCGCGACGTCGAAGGCGAACACCGCGGTGTTCGGCGACGGGGCGCTCTCACCCTTGAGCTCGATCAGCTGGTCGACACCTGCGTCGTAGCGAATGGACAAGCCGTCGGCGTCGGCGTTGACATCGAGCACGTAGGGGTCGTCATCGGCGAACAGGTCGTCCGCCACGGTGACGATGCCGACGAACCCGGATCCCGAGATCGACACCTCCACCACCTCATAGAGCCCACCCGACTCCCGTGGGAGCAAGGTGACGGTCCCGTCCTCGGGATCGATGTCGACCGCGACCGCTCCCTCGAAACCGGTCTCGTTCGGCTTCGTCTCGTCGTCGAGGTCGAGCTCCACTCCGTCGCCGAGCGCCACGTCCGCGGCGTGGAACGTCCGCGCATCCTCGGGGTCGGTGCCGATGGACAGGACCACGGTGATGTCCACCGTCTCCGGGGCGGCCGAGGCCGTCGCCGTGATCGCTGCGTATCCGGCCACCGCGAGGACGACCCCCGCTGTCATGTGTCGCATCTGGCTCCGATGTCTCGAGACGTGTGTCCATCAGATGATGGACGACCTCCATCGGAAGGGCGCCGGGGGTTCACCCCAGCAAGTACCCCAGCATCTGGCCCACGACCGGAACCACCGAAGCGCAGCGGACGGGGCAGCCGTCAGCTCAGCTTGGTCTCGGAGTCGTTCGTCCGAGTGGTGGTGAAGTTCATGCCCTCGGGCCCACAGGTGATGCTGTAGAAGAACCCCGCTTCGATCACGATCGAATCGCCCTGTTCGAGCACGACGTCGGCACCGTCGGGACCAGCGCCGTGGACCGTCGCGCCGCCCTCGACGACCGTGATCAGCTCGTGATGGCCATGGCGGTGTTCGGCGATGTGGTAGTCGGCGGGCAGGCTGCTGTAGTTCATGAAGAAGCCGCCCTCGCCGCGCACGATGCGCTTGCGCCGCGCGCCGAGTCGCTTCGCCTGCTCGACCATCTCGGCCGGTGCCGCCTTGCCGCCGGACTGACCGGACCACCCGATCTCGTCGAAGTCGAAGTGGAATGCCGTGCTCGTCGACTCGGATGGTGCGGACATGGTGGGCTCCTCAGGATCACGGAAAGATCGGACGTCCCGAGACTAGCCGCGCTCAGATACCGTCCGGCCACAGCCTGATGCAATCAGTTGCCAGACTGATCTCGTTCCCATAGCGTGCGGCCATGAGCGACTCGTCGATCGTCGTCGGCATCCTGTATCCGCCGGAGTGGTACGGCTCGGACGCGGGGTTCGCCGCGGAGATCGAGGCGCTCGCGGCCGTCGATCCTCGCGTCGAGGTCGTCGTCGTCACCTACGTCGAACCGCACGAGGTCCGGACCGCACGCGGTGGTCCCGATGCGGCCGACCTGCCCGAGCCGCAATCGATCGACGACCACGACCTCCAACAGCTCCGCCGTCTCGACGTCGCGCTGGCGATCGACATCCCGCCGAACATCACCGACATCGCCCCCGACCTCGCCTGGGTGCAGGCGGTCGGGTCCGGCACCGCGCACCTGCAGTCGGCGGGTCTCGCCGATGCCGACGTGGTCCTGACCTCGAACGGCGGAAGCAACAGCATCGGTATCGCCGAGTTCGTCTTCGGTCGCCTGATCGAGTTCACCAAGCACTTCCGCCAGATCCACGCACTCCAGCGCGACCACGAGTGGAAGCCGCTGTACGGCGCCCAGCTCAGCGGACAGACCCTCGGCCTGATCGGGTACGGCGCCATCAACCAGGCCGTCGCCCACCGAGCCGCGGCGTTCGGCATGAGGGTGCTCGTCGCCCGACGCACGCCGACCGACACGAACGAACCACCGATCGACGCGACGTTCGCCACCGCCGACCTCCACGAGATGCTCGGCCAGTGCGACGCGGTCATCGCCGCGGTACCCGAGACGCCCGAGACCGAGGGGCTCATGAGCGCCGACGCCTTTGCGGCCATGCGCCGTGGCGCGTTCTTCGCCAACGTCGGACGCGGCACGCTCGTCGACGAAGCAGCGTTCCTCGACGCCCTCGAGTCCGGCCAGGTCGGCGGCGCGGCGATCGACGTGGCGCACGTCGAGCCGTTGCCCACCGACGACCCCCTGTGGGATGCACCGAACCTGGCGATCTCCGCTCACTGCTCGACCGCACCGACATCGCTCATGCCGAACGTCCACCGCCTGTTCCGCGACAACCTCGAGCGGTTCGTGCGTGGTGAGCCGGTGAACAACATCGTGTCGGCCAACCGTGGCTACTGACCACGTGATCGATGCCCACGTCCACGTCGCGAGCACCGACGAGACCGCCTACCCCCGGACGTTGACCCCTGCGGGCAGTGACTGGTGGCGGACCCGCTGCGGGGTCGACGAGCTCACCGCCGAACTCGATGCCGCCGGCGTCGACCGGGCCGTCGTGGTCCAGGCGGTCGGCGTGTACGGCTACGACTGCACCTACGCCGCCGATGCCGTCGCGGCGAGCGACGGTCGTCTCGCGCTCGTCGGCGCGATCGACATGGCGGGCACCGACGCGGTCGCCGACCTGCGCGCCCTGGTCGCTGCGACACCGTTGACCGGTGTGCGGCTGTTCGGCGTGAGCGCAGCCGGCGCGGGCTGGCTCACGAACGGCGTCGGCGCTGCCGTCTGGGAGGTCGCTGGCGACAACGGCTTGGTCGTGGTGCCGACGATCTTCCCGGACGGGCTTCCCGGCCTGCGCTCGGTGATCGAGGCCCATCCCGACGTGACCGTCGCCCTCGACCACTGCGCTTTTCCCGACTTCGGCGGCGAGGACGCCATGGCGGACCTCGCGGCGATGGCCGACCTGCCTGCGCTGCACCTCAAGGTCACGTCGCACAACCTCGACCACGACGCCGACCCCGCCACGTTCGTCGACACCCTCGCAGCAGCCTTCGGCGCCAACCGACTGTGCTGGGGCTCGGACCACCCGCAACACCAGACGAAGACCTACCGGCAGATGCTCGACCTCGCGCTCGACGCCAGCCGACACCTGACCGCCGACGAGCGCACGGCGTTCCTCGGCGGCAACGCCGCAGCCCTGTGGTGGTAGCGCACCGCGCGACCACGACGCATCCGAACCTGCCCACTCAGGAGGCACCATGACCGCCAACCCCCCCTTCGACCTCGACGTCGTCGACCGACTCCTCACCACGACCAAGGCCGTCCGCCGACGCCTCGATCTCACCCGCCCGGTCGACCGCGAGACGGTCGTCGACTGCATCCGACTCGCGTCCTACTCCCCCAACGCCTCGAACGCGCAGGAGTGGAAGTGGGTCGTGGTCGACGATCCCGAACAGCGAGCGCTGGTCGGTGAGCAGTACCGCCGGTGCACGGTCCCGCTCGTGTCCAAGATGCTGGCCACCAAGGAAGCCGCCGGCGACGAAGCGGGCGCCCGGATCTCGCGATCGATCATCTACCTGGCCGAACACATGGCCGAGGTCCCCGTCCTCGTCATCCCCTGCTACGACGTCGCTGCGGCCGGCGCACGCTACGGCACGCTCATCGGACCCGAACGCGAGACCGCCGAGATGGAGCCGGGGATGTTCGCGTCGGTCTATCCCGCCGTGTGGAGCTTCCTCCTCGCCCTCCGCAGTCGCGGACTGGGCTCGACGCTGACCACGGCACACCAAGAGGACCAGCCGGCGATGGCCGACATCTTGGGCATCCCGAACACCTGGTTCCAGACGGCGCTGCTTCCCGTCGCCCACACGACCGGCGGAGACTTCTCGCCGTCGAGGCGGGCACCGGTCGAGGACACCATCGTCTGGAATCGCCACCAGGCATAGCATCGCCCCGTGGCCACCACGACCAAGTTCGACCGCCAAGGCGTGCTCGACGTCGCCGCAGGACTCGCCGACCAACACGGCCTGGGAAACCTCACGCTCGCGATGCTGGCGAGCGAGGTCGGGATGCGGAGCCAGTCGCTCTATGCGCACGTCGACGGCATCGAGGGGTTGCGCGACGGCCTCGCGCTCCGCGGCCAGGCGATGCTCGCCGATCGACTCCGGGACGCGGTCATGGCACGGACGGGAACCGACGCACTCCGCTCGGTCGTCGGCGCGTTGGCCGACTTCGCCGCCGCCCACCCCGGCCTCTACGAGGCGAGCCTCCGGTCGCCGAGCGATTCACCCGAACTGCGTGCGGCCAACGAACGCACGATCGCGCCGCTCACCGCGGTACTGGCGTCCTTCGGTCTCACCGGCGACGACCTCACGCATCACTACCGGGTGATCTGGTCGAGCGTCCACGGATTCGTCACCCTCCGCCACGCCGGACTCCTGTCGTGGGACGCCGACCCCGACGACAGCTTCGAGTTGCTGCTCTCGATGTTCGTGAACGAACTGGAGCTCCGCACCCGCGATGCATGACCGGGCGTTACCTGATACCATCAGTTGATACCCTGCCATGCTAAGTCCACAGCGACGAGCCCCGGCTCCATGCGGAATCGAGTGATGACGATGACGATCTACGAACCGGAGTTGGCCGACGCTCCCGACGACCTCATGGCGTTCCTCCAGGAACGAGGTCTCGGCGACGGACTGCCGGCCATCGCGCCGACGCCCGAGCGGGTCGAGGCGATGCTCGAACACGCCGTCGGACCGCCCGACGAGGTCTTGTTCACCCTGCAGCCACGGGGCGGGATCGTCACCCGTCGGGTCGCGGCGATCAACGCCGTGATGGCCGGCTGTGAGCCTGCGGTCTTCCCCGTGGTGTTGACCGCGCTCCGGGCGATGGCCGAGCCCGAGATGAACATCCGCGGCGTCAATGCAACGACGCAGCTGGTAGCCCCGATGGTGATCGTGCACGGCGAGATCGCCCGCACCGCCGGGTTCAACGCCGGTGTCGGGTGCTTCGGCCCCGGCAACCGCGCCAATGCCACCGTGGGCCGCGCCGTCCGTCTGGTCATGCTCCACGTCGCCGGCGCCACCCCGGGCTTCGGTGACGCCGCAACCCATGGCCAGCCCGCCAAGTACACGTTCTGCGCGGCGGAGAACATCGATGCATCACCGTGGGAGAGCTACCCCCACAGCCGCGGCATCACGGCACCGAGTGCGGTCACCGTCCACTGCGGCGAGGGTCCCCACAACGTGCACGACGCCGAGGCCGCCGGTGAGCCGGCGCTCATCCTCGGCAAGATCGCTTCGGCGATGACCACGCTGGCGATGAACAACGCCCCGATCAGCCAGGGCGAGTTCTTCATCGTGTTGGGCCCCGAACACGCTGCGAGCCTCGCCGAGCGAGCCTTCACCCGTCGTGACGTGCAGAGCTTCCTGTTCGATCACGCCCGCCAACCCGCTGGCCTCTTCCGCCGCCACTTCGAGGAACTCGCCTGGGCGCAATGGATGAAGGAAGTGGACGACGACCACCTGCTGCCGATGACCGCCGAAGCGGACAACATCCGTGTCCTCGTCGCCGGCGGCCCCGGCAAGCATTCCCTCGTGGTGCCCTCGTGGGGCATGACCCGCAGCGTGACCCTCCCCCTGGAAGGCTGACCGATGAGCCAGATCTACCTCCCCGACTCCGCACCCGGTCTCGAGATGTCGACGCTTGCGCCGTCGCCCGGTTCGTTGGCCGGCATGCGCATCGCCGTGCTCGACAACGGCAAGCCGAACGCCGGTGTCGTGATGACACGGGCCGCCGAGACCCTGGCAGCACGAGCGGGCGCCGAGGTCAGCCTCGTGACGAAGAAGGGCCCACAAGGCAACTCCGCCAACGCCGCCGTGCCGATGGCACGCGACATCCTGCAACGCCTTCTCGACGAGTCGGACCTGGTGATCACCGGCGCAGCCGACTGCGGTTCGTGCACCGCGTACTCCGTGCAGGACACGATCGAACTCGAGCGGGCGGGGATCCCGGCGGTCGTGGTCACCACGACGATGTTCGAGCCGATCGCCAAGACGCTGTCCGCCAACTTCGGACTGCCCCAGACCCGACGGCTCGTCCTCCCCCACCCGCTCGGCGGCACCGACACCCCCACGCTGCACGGTTGGGCCGACGCCGCGACCGATCAGCTCATCTCGCTGTTCACCACCGGATCATGAGCCTCGACCTCGAACCCGCCCGGGCAGTCATGGCGTCCGACGGCCTCGACCTCACGCTCGTGAAGGTGGAGGACGAGATCGCCCACGTCTCCCTCAGCGTCGTCGACGCGACCTGCGCCGACTGCGTGTTGCCGCCGGAGATGCTCGAGCCCATCCTGCTCGACCTCCTGCGGCCGTCGCGGCCGACGCTCGCCGGCGTCCGCATCGTCGACGTCGCCACCGAGAAGTAGAACGAGCGCGGCTCCTTCTACCGCAGCCCCATGCCCCCGTTGGGGTAGAACGCGTTCTAGTGTAGGGGCGTGCCCGCAACGCCACCGACCGATGACGACGCTCTCGCGAACCTGTCGCCGGAACAACGCGAACGCCGTCAGCGACTCATCGACGCGGCATTCGAACTCGGCGCGGCCGGCGGATACGACGCCGTCCAGATGCGCGACGTCGCGGTCACGGCCAACGTCGCGATGGCGACGATCTACCGCAACTTCTCCTCGAAGGACGAGCTCCTCGCAGCCGCGCTGACGGACTGGACCGACCGGCTGGGCGATCGCGTGGTGCAGCGACCGCCCAAGGGCGACACGCCGGCCGAGCAGATGATCGACGTCCTCGACCGAGCCTGTGCCGCGATGCAACGCCAGCCGAAGCTGTCGGCGGCGCTGGTACGGGCGCTGTCGTCACCCGACGCCGGCAGCGTCGGAGGAGCCAGCCCGGTGCGCCGTTCCATCGCGTCGATCGGCGAGGGGATCCTCAACCACCTCGACGCCGACGCGCGCGACGACATCGTCGCGGTCCTCGGCCACGTCTGGTACTCGAGCCTCATCTCCTGGGCGAACGGCCGCTCGAGTTTCGATCACGTCACCGCGGAACTCGCCCGGGCGTGCCACGCGCTGATCGACCCGCACGGGTAGAACGGTCGGTCAGCCCCCCGCTCGAGCGTCGATCATCGCTCGGGCCCGCTTGTAGTCCGGCTTCCCGCTCGGCTGACGGGGCATCTCGTCGACGAGATGGACTTCGCGTGGGGCCTTGTAGCTCGCCAGCTTGGTCTGCGTGAACGCCGCGAGGTCCTCGAGCGTCGGTTCGGCACCGGCACGTGGCTGCACCAGGGCGGCGACGCGCTGGCCCCAGCGTTCGTCCTCGACACCCACGACGAGCACGTCCACGACCGAGTCGTGGGCCTTCAGCACCGACTCGACCTCCTCGGGGTGGATCTTCTCGCCACCGGAGTTGATGCACTGCGAACCGCGGCCCAGCAACGTGATCGTGCCATCGAGTTCGACGCGAGCATGGTCACCGGGCACCGAGTGCCGGGTGCCCTGCACCTCGAGGAACGTCGCCGCGGTCTTCTCCGGGTCCTTGTAGTAGCCGATGGGGATGTTGCCGCCCCGGGCGAGACGACCCACCTCACCGGGCTGTACGGGGACGTTGTCCTCGTCGATGACGACGGTGTTCGGGCCCGGCGTGACGGTGAGCAGTCCTCCCGAGTCCTCCGGCGGCTCGAGGTCCGAGTCGGCCGTGAGCACACGCATCCCGTTGAAGCCACCCTCCGACGATCCGACGGCCTCGCTGATGAACAGGTTCGGGAGGAGGTCGAACAGCTTCCGCTTCACGACCGGCGAGAACACCGCCGCGGTCGAACTGATGGCGACCAGCGACGACAGGTCGTAGTCGCGCTCGGTCATCGCGTCGATCAGCGGCACCGCCATCGCATCGCCGGTGATCGTGACCACGGCGATGCCGTACTGCTCGACCGCACCCCAGACCAGATGCGGGTCGAAGCGCGGCAGCAGGACGTTGGTGACGCCCTTGAACAGACCACCGAGGGTCCCCCACTGCGCGGCGCCGTGCATCAACGGAGCGAGGACGAGCCCGACCGGCGGGACCTCCTCGACCGCCACCTTCGACAGGTGGTACTCGTCGGTGATCCGCTCGCCGGTCACGAAGTCGATGCCACCGCCGAGCGCGCGCCAGACGTCTTCGTGGCGCCACATCACGCCCTTGGGCATGCCGGTGGTGCCACCGGTGTAGAGGATGTAGAGGTCGCCGTCGTCACGCGGTCCGAAGCCGCGCTCCTCGCTGTGTCCCGCGAGCGCGTCTTCGTAGCCGACCGCGCCGGTGTCGACCGGCGGCTCGGTGCCGTCGGGGATCTCGATCAGATGGCGAAGCGTCGACACCCGCTCGCTCACGGCGGCGATCCGGCCGGCGTAGGACGCCTGGTAGACGACCGCCACGACGTCGGCGTTGTCGAAGAGGTACGCCAGCTCCTCGTCTTCGTAGCGGTAGTTCACGTTGATCGGGACGGCCCGGAGCTTGTAGGCCGCGAGCATCGCTTCGACGTACTCGATGCTGTTCAACGAGTAGACCGCGATGTGATCGCGTTCACCGATGCCGTTCGACGCGAGGTGGTGGGCGAGGCGGTTCGCCCGAGCATCCAGCTCGGCGAACGTCACGGACCGGTCGCCGCAGATCAGCGCGGTGCGATCGGGCACGGCGTCGGCGGTGTGCTCCGCGAGGTCGGCAAGGTTGAAGGCCATTGGTGTCTACCTTTCTGCCCCGAGCGCCTCGACGAGACGGTCGGTCTGATGCGATTGTTCCCAGGAGTTCCTGGCCATCCAGAAGCGGAGGAATTGGGCCATCGAGTAGCGAACGAAGAGCGCGCTGCCGACGACGGCGACGGTGAGTCCGGTCACGGCGATCACGATCGCATCGCGCTGTTGCAGCGCGTTGGTCGTTCCGTGACCGATGAAGAACGCGACGAGCGCCACGACCACACCGACGGCCATCAGCACCGATCCGGCCAGGAGCAGCGAGCGGTCACGCGAGTTGTTGGCGTTGGGCAACCGCAGTTCGGCGACCTCCGCCCGGAACTCCTCGACCCGTTGTTCGTTGACGTCCATGACTCTCCTATCCGGCCAGGTAGGCCTGGGCGATCGTTGCTTCGAGATCTCGCGGGGCACCGGTCTCGACGACGTTGCCCTGCACCAGGAGGACCGCCGTGTCGGCGACGTCCATCACGATGCGGGCGAACTGCTCGACGAGCAGGATCGAGGTGCCGCGCGCCGCGACCTCACGCACCGTGGCGTAGAGCCCTTCGACGATGAGCGGTGCGAGGCCCATCGACAACTCGTCGAGCACCAGGAGCACGGGATCGGTGGCCAGGCCGCGGGCCATCGCCACCATCTGCTGCTGCCCGCCGGACAAGGTGCCGCAGACCTGGTTGAGCAGGTCGGCGAGTTGCGGGAAGTAGTCGAGTGCACGTTCCTCGACCTCGGCGCGACCGGTCCCCCGGTGCGTCATCATCCAGAGGTTCTCGCGCACGGTGAGGTTGGGGAAGATGCCACGGCCCTCGGGGATCATGCACAACCCGAGTCGGGCCAGATCGTCGGGCCGTGCGCCGTTGACGCGGCGTCCCGCGATCATCACGTCGCCCGCCGTCGGGGCCAGGAGACCGGCGAGCACCTTGAGCGCCGTCGACTTGCCTGCCCCGTTCGGGCCGAGCAACGCGACCACCTCGCCCGGAGCGATGGCGACGTCGATCCCGTGGAGGACCTCGATGCCGTCGTACCCCGCGCGGACGTCGCGCAGTTCGACGAGCGGGGCCACGTCGACCGCCGTCACGCCGCACCACCCGAGTCGGTCCCCAGGTATGCGTCGAGCACCAGCGGGTTGGCCTGGACCTCGGCGGGCGTGCCCGATGCGAGCATCCGTCCCAGGTCGAGGACGTGCACCGTGTCGCACACGTCCATCACCAACGACATGTCGTGCTCGACCAAGAGCACCGCAGCCCCACTCGACGCCACCTCGACGAGCAGCTCGCCGAACCGTTCCGTCTCGCGGTCGTCCTGTCCGGACGCTGGCTCGTCCAGCAACAGCACGCGCGGCTTGCAGGCGAGCACCCGGCCGAGCTCGACGAGCCGACCCTGTCCGGTGGGGATCGCGGTGACGCGTTCGTCCGCGACGTCGCGGAGTCCGACCCGATCGATGATGTCCTCGGTCAGTGCGCCCATGTCGCCCCGGTCTCGTGCCCAGCGACTGCGGATGTCGGCGGCGACCCGGATGTTCTCGCGCACGGTCAACATCGTGAACAGCTCGAGCTGCTGGAACGTACGGGCGACGCCGTGACGGGCCCGCCGGTGCAGGCTCTGCCCCGTGACGTCGTGACCGTCGATGACGACCGTCCCTTCGGTCGGTGTGAGCAGCCCGGTGATCGCATTGAACAGCGTGGTCTTGCCGGCGCCGTTGGGACCGATCAGACCGGTGATCTGGCCGGCCGGGGCCGAGATCGAGGCTCGGTCGAGCGCGAGATGGCCACCGAAGCGCACCGACACACCGTTGACCTCAAGCATCGGACGCCTGCCTCACCGAGTCGAGGTCGAGGCCGGACTCGACACGAGCGAGCTGCTGGGGAGTCCACGGCGCGGTGATCCCCGCCCAGTCGAGGTCGTGCAGATCGGCGACGACGGCATCCCCCGACGACTCGGCGCGTGCACGGACGACCGCGGCGACGTAGGCGACGACGGCGACGAGGCCGATCAGCACGGCGAAGGTCCAGTTGGCGAACGCGTCGCCCAGTCGCAAGGCGTAGACGACGGCCATCGCCGCTCCCATCGAGCCCAAGACGAGGACGTCGTTCCGGAGTGGTCTGACCGCCCGGGCGAACACGGGGACCGCGCCGCTCGGGTTCCGTCCGAGGCCGATGCCGGCGAGACCGGAGAACGTCGAGTTGATCTTCGCGAACACCGGTCCGAAGCCCGAGGTGAACGGCAGGACCCCGAAGAGCATCGATCCCGCGAACAGGCCGCTGCCGACGAGCCCCGTGCCGCCGACGACCACGACGATGAAGACCGGCAACCCGGTGAGCAGGTCGAAGCGCGCCGGCGCCACCGAGCCGAGTTGCATGGCGTAGAGACCGCCGCCGACGCCGGCGATCCCGGCCGACAGGGCGAAGACCCCGACCCGGGGCCAGATCAGGTTCAGGCCGAACGTCGCGCACGCCGCCTCGCTGTCGCGCATGGCGACGAGTTGCCGGCCGAAGCGGCTCCATCGCAGGCCGGCGATCAGCACTGCCACGGCCGCGAACGCGACCGCCGACAGCACCATCAGCGATTCCGGAGAGTCGAAGTCGAGGCCCAACACCGTGATCGGGTCGACGTTCAAGGACCCCGACCGGAAGACGCTCACGTGCACCGGCCCGACGTCGAAGTCGGGAAGGTTGAACAGCCAGCGGTCGAGCGCCACCGCGAACGCTGCGGTCGCGAGCGCCAGGTAGATGCCGGACAACCGCATGACGGGCAGGGCGACGAGCATCCCGGCGACCGCGGCGAAGACGGCCGCCAACACGAGCCCCAGTGGCGAGCCGCCGATGCCGTGATGGGCCACTGCAAGCGCGCCGATACCGGCGAAGCTCAGCTGCGCGAGCGAGATCTGGCCCGCGAAGCCGACCAGGGGCACCAACGACAACGCCACGATGCCGAGCGAGAACACCGGTCCGTACGAGGTGACGCTGACGGTGTCGAGCGTCGTCACCATGACCACGGCGGCGATGATGACGCCGCCCGCCATCAGGGCCATGCCCGGGACCGTCGGGGCGGGAAAGAACTCGCGGATGTGGTTGCGATCCCGCAGTCGGGGGTTGGGGACCACGAGGAGGGCCACGAACAGGATCAACACGGCGGCGGCGGGGCGGAACGCCGCCAGATAGCGGTTGTCGCCGGGGAGGTAGCCGGCGAGGTAGCCCTCGGTCAGCCCGATCACGATCGCTCCGACGAAGGTCAGCGGGATCGAGCGGAGCCGCCCGAAGATGGCGGCGGCGTACGCGTTGATGATGAGCAACGACAGCGAACCCGACTCGAGGGTGAGGGTGGGTGCGATCAGCACGCCGCCGACGCCGGCGAGGAACCCGCCGACGGCCCAGCTCAGGCCGGCGATCCGGCTCGGTCGTGCGCCGTTGAGCAACGTCAGGGTGCCGTCGTCGACGTTGGCCCGCATCGAGACGCCACTTCGGGTCCGGTAGAGCAACCATCGCAGTCCGGCTGCCACCACGAGCGCCACGAGGATCGTGATCGCCTGGTGGTAGGTGATCGTGGTCACGAAGACCTTGATCCGGCGCCCTTGGAAGAACGTGCTCATGGGCCGGCTGCGGCTGGGTTCCCAGATGATGTTGGCCAGCGCGATCAGCCCGACCATCAGCGAGATCGAGACGACGAGCCGTGTTGCCTCACCCGTGCCCCGTAGACCCCGCATGATCACGCGATCGATGACCAGGCCGATCGCCGGAGCCAACACGCCGAGCGCCAGGAGGAGCGCGATGGGGGCGGGCCACCCCCATCCGAACCGGAACTGCCAGTACGCGAACGCCACGAACATGCCGATCGCCCCGTGGGCGAAGTTGAAGATGCCGGTGGTCGCGTACGTGAGGACGAGACCGCTCGCGACGATCGCGTACACGCCCGACAACGTCAGCCCAACGATCGTGAAGACCAGGAACTTGTCCACTCCACCTCCCCGGGTTCAGCCGTGCTCGTGGGTCGGTCTCGGCTATTCGAGATCGTCGATGGTCAGACCGACCGACTCGAGTGTGACGCCGCCGTCTGCGGCCCCTTCGGGGATGGTGACGGCGACGACGTTGTCCTCGCTGCAGGCGAACAGGCCGTCGTTGGCCTCGAAGTCGTCGGGCACCTCGAAGCCGGTCGGCGCCGCCTCGACGATGATTCCGCATCGTGTGAGCTTCCCGGTCGCCGGGTGCGTCGGCGCATGCAGGCCGCCGCCGGTCCAGTCCTCCACCGACTTGGCAGCGTTGAAGACGCAGCCTCGGGTGACGTCGGAGTCGCAGCTCTTCACGGCCTGGGCGAAGAGCAGCCACGCCGAGAAGGAGTTGTAGCCGAGCCCGGCTTCGTCCCTGCCGTCCGGCAGGTACTGCTCGAAGAGGTCGAGGTACTGCCGGGTGGCCGGGTTCTCGTCGGCGAGGAAGGACGGGACGACCGTGGCGGCCATGAAGACGTTGCGGACCGCATCGCCGCCGATCTCGATCAGGGCGACGTCCATGGCGTTCGATCCGGCGAGCAGCCAGTCGAGCTGGTAGTCGATGTCGTCCAACGCCCGCAGGAGTGCTGCCAGGTTCTCGGACTCGCCGCTGTAGACGAGCCCTCGCGTCCCGGCGCTCTTGATCGCCTGTGCGAACGGGGTCCAGCTGGTCTCGACCGCCGGGTTGTACTGCGCCTCGTAGACCTTGCTCCATCCGAGGTCGGCGGCGCCGTCCTGGAGCTGTGCGTCGATGAAGACCGTCGACGCGAACGTGCCGGTCAGGAACCCGACGTCCTGCGTCGACTCCGGGAAGCGCTCGTCGAGGTAGCGCATCGCCACGGCCTGCAGCTCGTCGAGCGACGGCGGCACGGGGTTGGCGATCAGCGCCGACCCGCGCGACTGGGATGACGCCTGGTAGGCGGGGATCTCCGGAAGCAGGCAGGACACCCGCTCGACCTGGCCGCTGTCGTCGAACACCCCGCCGCCGCCGACGAGCATGAAGTCCTGCTCACACGCCTCGGTGATGCGCTGCTTGTACTCGGTCAGCTTCGCGTCGCGTTCGACCAGGGTGATCGTGCGGCCGTTGATGCCACCTGCGTCGTTGCACCACTCCGTGAACACCTTGCCGGCGTCGAAGAGTTCCTGGTTGAGACCGGGACGACCCGTGTACCCGGCGTCGGAGATCGTGCCGACCTTGATCTCGTCGTCGGTCACACCCGTGGCCGTCGCCCCTGCGGCGTCGCCGGGACCACACACCCCTTCGAGGTCGCCGAAGTCGCCGACGCCGGCCGGATCGTCGGCTGTGTCGGAGCCGTCGCCGTCACCGGCGTCCGTGGCCGGTACCGACGTGTCGGACGCGCCCGTCTCGGCGTCGTCCCCCGAACGGCAGCCGCTCGCCACCAGGGCCAGCACCGCGAAGAGTGCGGCGATGACCCGCCGGTTCGGCAGGCGCGAATGCATCTGTTGATCGACTTGCGACACCACTGTGGATACCCCCGAGAGTTGACGTTCGTCACACCCTATTCGACAATCTTCACGCGAGAACACGTTCTCGCACATTTTCCGGAGAACGTCTCCGATCCCCGTCTCCATGCAGCTCCTACCCGACCCGGAGGCGGCGTCCACCCAGGACGCGAGAACAGGTTCTCGCGTCTGGGTGGAACCGACGGGCAACGCCGGCTACCGCACGTCGTAGCGGATGCGCATCTCCTTGACGCCGTTGATCAGGTTCGAGTGGAGCCGCCGCGGCGGCGCCTCGAGCTCGATGTTCTCGATCGTGGCGAGCAACTCGGTGAACAAGATGCGCAGCGACAGGCGGGCCAGGTTGGCGCCGAGGCAGAAGTGCTCACCGATGCCGAACGACTGCTGCGGATTCGGCGACCGGTCGATGAGGAACGTGTGCGGGTCGGCGAAGACCGACGGGTCCCGGTTCGAGCCGGCGTACCACATCAAGACCTTGTCGCCCTTGGCGATCTTCTGGCCGCCGAGCTCGGTGTCGCTGGTCGCGGTTCGGCGGAAGTGATGGATCGGCGGCTCCCACCGCAACATCTCCTCGACCGCCGACGGCATCAGGCTCGGGTCGGCAACGAGACGGTCGAGCGAGTCCGGGTGGTCGAGCAGCGTGAGCAGACCGTGCGACGTCGCGGTCCGTGTCGTCTCGTTGCCCGCGACGATCAGGAACAGGAAGAAGAGCGTGTACTCCATGTCGGTGAGCCGACGACCGTCGACCTCTGCCTGGAGCAGCGCGCTGGTCAGGTTCCCCGACGGGTTGGCCCGTTCGCGCTCAGCCATCTCGATCGCGTACGCGAAGATCTCCGCCGAGCCCTCCATCTTCGTCTCCGGCGTCGGCGCGATCTCCGGGTCCTGGTCGTCGATCAGCGCGTGGCTGAGTTCGTAGAGCCGTTGACGGTCCTCGGGCGGAACACCCATCAGCTCGCTGATCGACCACATCGGGATGCGGGCGGCGACGTCGCCGACGAACTCGCAACGGTCCTTGCCCTTGAGTTCGTCGATGACGCTCTTGGTCTCGGCGCGCAGCGAGTCCTCGAGGTGCGAGATCATCTTCGGCGTGAACGCCTTCGACACGATCGTGCGGAAGTCGCGGTGCTCGGGCGGATCCATCCCGATGATCACCATGCGGAGCTGCTCGAGTCCGTCGTCGGGTGGGTCGAGGCGAAGCGGTCCACCGACCCAGCTCGAGAACTCGAGGGGCGCCGTCGAGACCCGGCGGACCTCCTCGTGACGGGTCAACGCCCAGAATCCCGGGCCGTCGGATTCCTCGTGCCAATGGACGGGGCTCTCGGAACGCAACCGATCGAACCACTCGTGGGGAGCGGCCTGCTCCCAGACCGAGGCGTCGGTGAGGTCGATGTCGGAGAGATCGCTCATCACGACACCACCGCCGGAGCCGTCGTCGACTCGACCATCCTCCGGAATCGCCGGAGCATGTACTTGACCCCGAGCGACATGACCCGACCACCGATGGCCGCGCCGATCCCGGATCGCTCCTTCGCCGTCTTCATCGCCATCCGCCACTCGACTCGGCAGCGGCCGTCGCCGAGGTCGGTGACCTGGTAGTCCTCGGCGAAGCCGTCGATCCCCTCCTTGGAGGACTCGTTGAACCGGAACGCCATCCGCTTGCCGTGCTCGTAGGCGATGAACTCCTCGTAGCCGACCATCGAGCCCTTCATGTGCACCGTGCGGGTCGAGCCGACCTCGATCGGGAACCCGGACGTCCAGTCGACGCCGGTGATCGGCGGGGCCCACTTCACCCACGAGTCGGCATCGAGCAGGAAGGCGAACACCTTCTCGGGTGACGCCTTGATCTCGGTGCTCGCCCGGTAGCTCGCCGGTGCGACATCGAAGAACTCGAGGCCCACCTTCTCGCAGTCGTACTTCATCGTTTGCTCCTTTGTAGATCGGCTTCGGCGACCAGCGAGGGGACGACGAACGAATCGATCATCGCTCGTTCCTCCTCGACGCTGGCCGCGGGCATTCCCAAGAACGAGACGATGCAGCGCAGAAGCCACTTGCCTCGCTTCTCGATGTCGTCCTCCGCTTGTGAGTCGGGGTCGAGTTCGCCGACGATGCCCGCGGTCATCGCCTGCAACAGCTCCGAGCTCTGGCTGACCGCGATCGGCACGGCGATGTTCTCGGGCTCGAACCACACCGCGAGCAGCGGGTCGGCGCGGACGCCGGCGATGCCCCCCATGATGCGATCGGTCAACGAGTCCGAGGCGCCGGCGTCGCGCTCGTCGGCCAACTGGGCGGCGATGCGGAGCGTCGCCCGGTGGACGAACCCGAGGTGCAACGCCTCGCGGTTCGGGAAGTACCGATAGAGCGTGGCGCGGGAGCAGCCGGCGACGCGTGCGACGTCGACCATCGTCGCCCGGGCCACACCGACGTCGGCGAAGGTGCGCCCAGCAGCGTCGAGGAGGTCGTCGACCGCCACCTGCTCGTCCGAATGTGGGTGCCAGTGGCCGTAAGACACAATCGCTACTATGCCTCGCGATGAGTGCCCCACGCAATGACATGGTCCTGCTGGACAAGCCCCGGCCCCACACGACGGTCATCACGCTGAACCGCCCCGAGCGCATGAACTCGATGTCGTTCGACCTCATGGTTCCGCTCCGCGAGGCGTTCGAAGCCGTCTCCCTCGACAACGACACGACGTGCGTGATCCTCACCGGGGCGGGTCGCGGATTCTGCTCCGGTGCCGACACGAGCAACGACGGCGGCGTGCCCCCGAACATCGACGGCATGAGCCTGAGCCGCATCGCCACCAGGGCGATGTCCGTGCTCGCCGACCTCGTCCCGACGATGCAGCGGATGCAGCAGCCGGTGATCTGCGCGATCAACGGCGCCGCCATCGGTGGAGGCATGTGCCTCACCCTGGGCGCCGACATCCGTCTGGCCGGTGAGTCGGCCTACTTCCGGGCAGCGGGCATCAACAACGGGCTGACGGCGACCGAACTCGGACTCAGCTTCCTGCTCCCACGGGCGATCGGGTCGTCGCGGGCGTTCGAGATCATGCTGTCGGGCCGCGACGTCGACGCTCAGGAGGCGGCCGCGATCGGTCTCGTCTCGCGGGTCGTGCCCGACGACGACCTGCTCACCGAAGCACTCGACCTCGCCGACCAGATCAACGGCTGGAGCACACAGGGCACCGCGCTCACCAAGCGAACGATGTGGGCCGGTCTCGAGATGGGCAGCTTGCGGGCCGCCATCGAGATGGAGAACCAGACCCAGCTGTTCGTCCGGTTGACGACGAAGAACTTCGAGGAGGCGGTCCGAGCACGCAACGAGGGACGGCCACCGGAGTTCCTGGACTGAGACCGTGCGTCTCCCACCCCCCGACCGTTCGACGCTCGACCCCGAGACGGACGAACTGCTCTCGCTCGCCACCACCCCGAGCGGCGACACGGCACAGACCATCGCGGTGATGGCCCACAGTCCTGCACTCGTCGAGCCGTTCCTGCAGTGGGCGATGGCGCTCCACACCAGCACCGCGTTGAACGCTCGGCTCCACGAGATCGTCGCCCTGCGCGTCGCCCACAACTGCGGATCGTCCTACGAATGGGACGAGCACGTCGGCTGGGCACGCCGAGCGGGGGTGAGCGACGCGGAGATCCACGCGTTGTCCCAGGTCCCCGAAGGGTGGGCGACGCTCGATGCTGCCGTGGTCACGGCCGTCGACGAACTCCACGTCGATCAGAACCTCTCCGACGCCACCCTGGCCCTCCTCCGCGACGGTCTCGGCGACGCGGCGGTCGTCGAGATCGTCCTCGTCGTCGGGCAGTACACGATGCTGTCGATGCTGGCATCGGCCACTGGTGCTGCGGTCCCCCACCCGGGAGGCGAGCGCTGAGTCCGTCGACCGGCCCGACCACGCCCGCCAGTGCGCCGTCAGGACCCGTTGTCGAGATGGTTGGCGTCGAGGGCGGCCAGGAGGTCGGTGACCGCGACATCGATCCGGTCGAGTTGATCGGCGCTCAGCCGGCC
>JBFIHN010000004.1:0-23078 GCA_041601775.1 Acidimicrobiales bacterium | reverse complement strand
GACGACGCGCCGTTCGACGCCGACGACGTGGCGTTCGCCGGGTCGTTGTCGGCGACGCTCGCTCGGGGGTTCCGCAGCGGGATCCTGACCAGCACGGCGACCGCCGCAGTCTCCGGCACCCGCGTCGGGCCGGCGGTCATCGTCGTCGACGCGGGCAACCAGCTGGTCCAGGTCAGCGCGGGCGCGCGATCGCGTCTCGCCGAGGTGGTGGACACCGAGCACAGCGCTGCGACCACCGGAACCACCGCGGCGCTCGTGGCGGCGGCACGCCGCTACGCCGCCGGGATCACCGACGTGTTGCCGCGTGGGCGGCTCCGGCTGGCCAGCGGCCAGTGGGTGGTGTTGCAGGCTTCGCCGATGGACGGTCCGGCGGGCACGACCGGCGACGTCTGCATCACGATCGAAGATGCCCGCCCGCCGGAGATCGTCCCCCTGGTGGTCGAGGCCTTCGACCTCACGATCCGGGAACGGGACGTGACGCAGCTGGTGCTGCAGGGCGCCGAGACCAAAGAGATCGCGACCGCCCTCCACCTGTCGGCGTACACGGTGCAGGACCACCTCAAGTCGGTCTTCGACAAGGCCGATGTCCGCAGCCGACGAGAGCTCATCGCCAAGGTGTTCTTCGACCAGTACCAACCGCGCTTCCAGCGCGACCTCGCTCCCGATGGCTGGTTCTCCACGACGGCGTCGCCGGAGGAGTGGTGATGGAGCCGATCGAGGTGGTCGAGCGGCTCTACCGGGCGTTCGCCGCCCGTGACTTCGACGAGATCCTCCGGCTCGTGTCGCCGGAGGTCGTGATCGAACAGGACCCGGCGCTTCCGTGGGGTGGTCGTCACGAAGGCCACGAGGGCCTCCAGCGCTTCGTCCTCGCGCTGCTCGGGGCGATCGACTCCGAGGTCACGATCCACGAACTGTTCGCGGCAGGCGACCGCGTGGTGCAGTACGGGCGGACGGCGGGCACCACGCGAGCGAACGGCAACCAGTTCGACATCCCGGAGTGCCACGTCTGGACCGTCGCCGACGGTCAGGTGGTCGCGGGCGAGTACTTCATCGACTCGACCGCCATGCTCGCCGTCCTGTCGACCGCGACCAGCGGGAAGGATGATGCTCGCCGCCGCGGCCGAGGTCCGGGAGCGACGAGCATCTCCGGAGCAGCCCCCGAGTAGTCAGGAACTCCGTCCCCGAATCCCGCAGCGACGCATCCCGTAGCCCGCTCCCGACGCGCCGTTCTCCATCGGGTCAAGGCGCTCGCCATTGGTCGATCGGTCGAGCCGATCAGTGCCGACTGTCGGGCGCCGCTTCGTTGTCGGCACGTTCTCGGTCGTCTCATTCCCGCCAGCGACCGTCAGACGACCGAGAAACGCGGTGACGGCGTTCTTCGCGGGTTGGGTTGGGTCGAGAGAAGAGAGCGGGTGACGGGAATCGAACCCGCGTTGTGAGCTTGGGAAGCTCATGTTCTGCCATTGAACTACACCCGCGAAGGGCCGCCGACTGTAGCGCCGGGGCGGCGGCTGGTTCAGCCCGTGAAGGTGGGGTTCGCCACGGTGGGCGTTGCCGCAGGGCTCTGACCCGTCCCACCGACACCGGCGTCGGGGGCGGTGGTCGACGTCGTCGTCGACGTGGTGGCCGGCGGAGCGACCTGACGCTCGTAGGCACCCTTGTCGATGACACCGCCGCTGACCCGTGCTTCGCCGCGCTGGTCGGTGGCCGGTGGGGCCGCGAAGACGGGGTCGCCGGTGTCGAGCGCGGGGGAGCCGTCGAGGATGGCGTGCGTGAACGTGAACCCGCCGTTGTCGGCGAGGGCTGCCAGGCCGGGGTCGGCCACGTCGAGGGCGTTGTTGCCGTTGTCGTTGAGCGTGGAACCGGCGTCGAACGCTCCGATGACGCTGTTGGAGACGTCGAAGGTGAGCCCGCCGTTGCCGTCGATCTCGAGGTCGTCGTCGGAGGTGTTGCCCGAGATGATCGAGTGGTCGACGGTCATGTTGCCGAACGGGGCGTAGACGCCGC
The DNA here is from genome assembly GCA_041601775.1 of Acidimicrobiales bacterium. GTDB lineage: Bacteria > Actinomycetota > Acidimicrobiia > Acidimicrobiales > Salinilacustritrichaceae > Salinilacustrithrix. Next base: position 21,071 of record JBFIHN010000004.1, on the reverse strand, counting down.
CGCCTTCGCCTGCGGCGTCGTTGTCGGTGATCGTGGAGTGCGAGATGGTGACGTCGCCGCTGTCGTTGACCGCGAGGCCGCCGCCGTAGAAGCTGTCGTTGCCCGAGATGGTCGAGCTCTCGATGGTCACGTCGCCGCTGTCGTCGACGTTGATGCCACCGCCGTAGTAGTCGGCGGAGTTGTTGGAGATGGTCGACCGGACGATCTCGAGGTCACCGGCATCGCTGAGGTGCACCCCGCCGCCGTGGTAGTACGCCTCGTTGCCGTCGATGGTCGTGTCGATGATCTCGAGGGTTCCGACTCCGCGGGCATCGCCTCCGGAGTAGAAGGTGATACCGCCGCCGTACCAGGCGTCGTTGTCGGTGATCGTGCTGTTGCTCACGGTCATCGTGATGTCTTCGTCGGCGTAGTAGAAGAACAGGCCGCCGGCTTGGTCGTTGGGAGCCCTGTTGCCCGAGACGGTGGTGGTCTCGACGGTGATGTCGGCGCCCATGCCCTCGAACGTGGCGCCGCCGCCGTCGCTCGCGGCGAAGTTGTCGGTGAACTCGGAGCCGGTGATGAGGACCTCGGCGCTGTTGTCGCCCACGAAGAGCCCGCCACCGTCACTATCGGCGAAGTTGCCGGTGAACGTGACGTCGGTGAAGGTCGCGCCGTTGCTCCCGTCGACGTACATGCCGCCGCCGCTCCCGTTGGCGTAGTTGTCGTCGAACACGGTGTCGGTGACCGAGGTCACGCCGTCGTTGACGGCTGCGACGCCACCGCCCTGATCGGCTTCGTTGTCGTAGAACGTCGATCCGCTCACCGTGAGGTCGGCGCCGTCGATGAACACGGCGCCACCGCTGCCGTTGGCGAAGTTGTCCTCGAACCGACTGTCGGTGATGGTGAGGTCGGTGTTCTCCGAACGGACGGCGCCACCGCTGCTGCCGCCTTCCCGGCCGTCTTCGAGCGTGAGACCGTCGATGGTCACCGTGCCGCCGGCGTTGATGTAGAAGATCCGGCTGGCGCCGTTGCCGCTGATCGAGAGCGTGTCCTCGCCGGGGCCGTCGACGGTGATGGCGTCGTCGATGGTGATCTGACCGAGCGACAAGATGATGGTGCCGGTGACCGAGGGGTCGAAGGTGATCGTGTCACCGTCGGCGGCGCCGTCGATGGCCTCGCGCAGCGACGTGAGGCCGTCGGCGGCGACGGTGTCGGTGTTGGTGTCGACCGTGAAGGTCGCAGCACCGGCCGGCGTGGCGCCGGTGACCAGCCCGGCACCGAGCGCCAGGACGGCGCCGCCGCCCATGGCTGCGCGGGTCGGTGCACTGTGACGCTGCGTCCGTTCCGCGGCTCGTCGCTGGGTCCGCGTGGCGCTGGGCTTCTTGGTCATCGTTCCGCTCTCGTGGGGTGTCTGTCGTCCGTCGATTCCGGTCGAACAGTACCCGGCTCCGGCCCACGTGTCATGGGCTGGGTACGATCCCGCATCCGCCCCCTGGCCCAGGAGACCCGTGCGACTCGCGCAGCCGTTCATCCGCTTGCCGCTCGATTTCGATGCCGCAGCGCTGCGAGCAGAGATCGACCAGATCGATCCGGCTCGCTGGCACCCGCATCCGCAGGGCACGCCGGGGAACACGGCCCTGCCGTTGGTGGCCGCACACGGCGATCCCGACGACGACTCGACGGTCGGTCCGATGCAGCCGACCCCCCATCTGGCGACGCTTCCCTACGTCCGCCAGGTCCTGGCCGGACTCGGCACCGTCGTGGGTCGGACCCGGCTCATGCGCATCGATCGGGAGGCCGAGGTCACGCCCCACGTCGACACCAACGCCTACTGGTGGGACCGCACCCGCATCCACGTCCCGATCGTGACCGACCCGTCGGTCCGCTTCGAGTGCGGCGACGCCGTCAACCACCTCGCGGCCGGAGAGACCTGGATCTTCGACACATGGCGAACCCATCGCGTCGTCAACCCGGCCGACCACCCCCGCGTCCACCTGGTCGTCGACACCGTGGGCTCGCCGAGCTTCTGGGAGATGGTCGACGCCGCCGTGGGTGCAGCACCGCCTGCGCCTCGCCTGGTCCCGAACCGCCTCGGCGCCGATCTGCGGGTGACCTATGAGGCCGTCAACGCCGCTCCGGTCATGAGCCCGTGGGAGGTCGATCGCAAGCTCGACGAACTGCTCGACGAAGCCGACCGGATCGGGCTCCGCGTCGCGACCCTGGAGCGCACCCTCGACCGGTTCCGTCGCGGCTGGCGGTCGGCGTGGGCGACGCATGGCGACGACGTGTCCGCCGAGGCGGTGTACGAGCGGCTCCGTGACGACCTCGACCGGGCGTTGCTCGGCGACGAGGGCCGCCACCGACTCGACAACGGCGTCGACCTCGTCGAGATGGTCCGACAGCTGATCGTGCGCCGCGCGCTTGCCCCTGCGGCGCGCCGACCCGACGCACCGGCCCAGCGCCGCGTCCGCGGCACCCGCTCGTCGGGTACCCGTCCGACCACACCGATCGAGCGGCCGATCATCGTCGTCTCGTCGCCCCGATCGGGGAGCACGCTCCTCTTCGAGACCCTGGCCCGGGCGCCGAAGCTGTTCACCGTCGGCGGCGAGAGCCATCAGATCATCGAGTCGCTCCCCGAGCTGCGTCCGGCGCAGCGGGGTTGGTCGTCCAACCGGCTGCGGGTCGAGGACGCGACGACCGAGGCCTACGTCCATCTGCACCGCAACTTCCTCAACAACATGAAGGACCGCACGGGCCAGCCCGCCCCACGCGACGGCCGTCCGGTCCGGCTGCTCGAGAAGACCCCGAAGAACGCACTGCGGATCCCCTTCCTCGCCGACGTGTTCCCCGACGCCACGTTCGTCTACCTGTACCGCGACCCGCGCGAGACCATCAGCTCGATGCTCGACGCCTGGCGGTCGGGTCGCTTCGTCACCTACCCCGACCTGCCGGAGTGGGACGGGCCGCCGTGGTCGCTGCTGCTCACGCCGGGGTGGCGCGACCTGACCGGCCGCACGCTGCCCGAGATCGTCGTCGACCAGTGGGTCACCACGACCACGACCATCCTCGACGACCTCGAGGCGCTCGAGCCCGGCCGGTGGTGTGTCGCCCGCTACGACCGTCTGGTGAGCGACCCGACCGCCGAGATCGCACAGCTGTGCGAGTACCTCGGCCTGGACTGGGACGTCGAGTTGTCGGGTGAGCTGCCCGACTCGCGGCACACGCTCGAGTCACCGCACCCGGACAAGTGGCGCCGCAACGCCGAGGAGCTCGAGTCGGCGTGGGAGCCGGTGCGCGCGGTCGCGCTCCGGGCGCACGAGGTGTTCGCCGACCCGCCGCGGATCAAGCCGGTGGAACCGCCGGCGTCGTCGGCCTCGGCGACACCGGACGCCGCCACCGGCCGCCGGGCCGCGTCGGCCAGGTCGCAGCGCAGCGTCCACACCCAGACCGTGCCCGAACTGCTCGGTCAGCTGGGAGCGTCGCTGCTGGTGTCGACCTATCAGTCGGGGCACATCATCGTCGTGCGCAACGACGGCGAAGGGCTCAACACCCACTTCCGGTCGTTCCCGAGCCCGATGGGCATCGCCGTCGACCGCAACCTGTTGGCCTTCGGCACCAAACAGGGCATCTGGGTGTACCAGAACCAGCCGTCGGTCGTCCCCCGACTGGAGCCGCCCGGCCGCCACGACGCGTGCTTCATGCCCCGCACGCACCACATCACCGGCGACGTCCGCGTCCACGACCTCGCGTTCAGCAACGGCGAGCTGTGGTTCGTGAACACCCGCTTCTCGTGCCTGTCGACGATCGACGGCGTGCACAGCTTCGTGCCCCGGTGGCGGCCGGGGTTCATCACCGGCCTCGCGGCCGAGGACCGCTGTCACCTCAACGGCCTGGCGCTCGTCGACGGCGAGGTGCGGTTCGTCTCTGCGCTCGGGACCACCGACACCGCCGGCGGGTGGCGCGAGCACAAGGCCGACGGCGGCGTGGTCATCGACGTCCCGACGGGTGAGATCATCTCCGCGGGGCTCTCGATGCCGCATTCACCGCGCTGGTACCGGGGCAAGCTCTGGATCCTCGAGTCGGGCCACGGCTCGATCGCCACCATCGACCCCGAGACCGGCGACCGCGAGACCATCGCCCACCTCCCGGGCTTCACGCGCGGCATCGCGTTCGCGGGGAAGTACGCGTTCGTGGGGCTGTCGCAGGTGCGCGAGCACCTCTTCGGCGGGCTCCCGCTCACCGAGCACTTCAGCGAACGCGTCTGCGGGGTCTGGGTCGTCGACATCGAGGCCGGGACCGTGGTCGGGTTCCTGCGCTTCGAGGGCGATGTCCACGAGATCTACGACGTGCAGCTCACCGGGGTCCGCTACCCCGAGCTCGTCGAGCCCGGGGCAGGTCTGGCCTCGGACTCGTTCGTGCTGTCCGACGACGCCCTCGGACAGCTCGCTGCGCGCTGAGGATCCCGGACAAGCGGCGCCGTTGCTGGCACACTCGTGGTGTGAACCGGAGTTCCACGTCGTGAGCCGCGCATCGGGAACCCCCCAGGGAGCGCGCACACGACGCGACGAGGTCGAGATCGATCTGGCCGCCGACGCGGTGGCCCGGTCCGGCGTCGGTGAGTTGACCCACGGCGATGTCGAACGCTCGCTCGAAGCCGCCAGCCGGTTGCGTCGAGCGGTCGACGGCCTGGTCACCGAAGAGGTGCTCGTGGCCCGCCAGCGGGGAGCGACATGGGCCGAGATCGGCGAGACCCTCGGCGTGTCGACGCAGGCCGCGCACCAGAAGTACCGCTACGCCTCCACCGACGACTAGACACACACGCGTGGTACGACCCGACGTTGCGAGCCCGACGGCGTGATCCTCTCCGACCGCACGATCCGTGAGGAGCTGGCCGCCGGTCGCATCATCGTCGACCCCCTCGACGACTCGTGCATCCAGCCGTCGTCGATCGACCTGACGCTCGACCCGCGTTTTCGCGTCTTCTTGAACCACACGCGCGGGATCATCGACGTCAAGCAGGACCTGAGCGACCTCACCGAGCTGGTCGAGGTCCCCGAGGACACGCCGTTCATCCTCCATCCGGGCGAGTTCGTCCTCGGCGCCACCTTCGAGCGCATCGCAGTGCCCGACGACCTGGTCGCTCGGCTCGAGGGGAAGTCGAGCCTCGGCCGCCTCGGACTGTTGATCCACTCGACCGCCGGCTACGTCGACGCCGGCTTCGACGGTCAGATCACGCTCGAGTTGTCGAACGTGGCCAGCCTGCCGATCACCTTGTACCCCAAGATGAAGATCGGCCAGGTCAGCTTCCTGCGCATGACGACGCCAGCCGACAATCCCTACGGCTCCGGCTCGCTGGGCTCGAAGTACCACGGCCAGAACGGCCCGACCCCCAGCCAGTACTGGAAGAACTTCCAGTAAGCGCGGTCGCGCTCAGGGCTGCGGAGCGTCGCCGTCCATCAGCTGCCGGCGGCGCACCGGGAGCTCGGCATGGGGCACGGCGAGGGCGCCCTCGATGGCCGCCACCAGCTCGTCGGCGTGGAAGGGGCGCTCGAGGTAGTCGTCGGCGCCGGACTGGAACGAGAAGTTGCGGTTGGCGGACGACCGGGCGACGACGATCACCCGGGTCCGGCTGATCCGTGGGTCGTCGTGGTTCCGGAACCAGTCGAGCAGCTGGAGGCTCGCGCTGATCCCGCCGCTCGAGAGGTCGATGACGGCGACGCGCGGGAGCTGGTCGGTCGCGCGAGCCGTGGCGCTGTCGACCGAGGTGGCGACGACGGTCCGGTAGCCATGGGAGCCCAGTACCCGGACCAGGAGTTCGTTGGCGTCGCCGTCCTCACCGACGATGAGGACCGTTGCCGGCGCCCGGCGTTCGGCGCCCTTCCACCGGTTCCGCTTCCGTTTGGCCATGGCGCGCCCCCGAGGGGCTCCTTCTAGTCGGTCATCGTGAGGGGCGCACCGGCGTCGGCTTCGCCGGCCTCGATCGCTTCGAGGACGTGCATGGCCAGGTCGGCGACCTTGACCTCGTCCTCTTCCTTGCCGGCCGCCTTCACGCCGTCGTCCATCATCACGTAACAGAAGGGGCAGGCGGTGGCGACGCGGGTCGCACCGGTCTCGATGAGTTCGCGGGAGCGCTCGTCGTTGACCTTGGTGCCGATCGACTCTTCCATCCACATGCGGGCGCCACCGGCGCCGCAGCACATGCCCTTGGTCCCGTTGCGGGGCGCTTCGACGATCTCGACGCCGCCGAGGCTGCCGATGACCTTGCGGGGGCTCATGTAGATGTCGTTGTGGCGACCCAGGTAGCACGAGTCGTGGTAGACGATGCGCTCGTCGAGACGGGCTCGGCTCATGTCGAGCTTGCCGTCGTCGATGAGGTTCTCGAGCAGCTGGGTGTGGTGGATGACCTCGTAGTGACCCTCGAGCTGCGGGTACTCGTTGCCCAGCGTGTTGAAGCAATGGGGGCACTGGGTGATGATCTTCTTGACGCCCATGGTGTTGAGCATCTCGATGTTCTGCATCGCCAGCATCTGGAAGATGTACTCGTTGCCCGAGCGTCGGGCCGAGTCGCCGGTGCAGGCTTCGTTGGGGCCGAGGATGGCGAAGTCGAGACCCGCGCGGGTCATCAGCTTGGCCATGGCTTCGGAGACCTTCTGGTTCTTGTCGTCGAAGGACCCTGCGCAACCGACCCAGTAGAGGTACTCGTGGTCGAAGGTGTCGCCGGGGTCGACGATCTCGAGACCGGGGACCTTGGCCGCCCAGTCACCACGTGTCTGGTTGGAGATGCCCCACGGGTTGAAGTTGTTCTCCATGCCTTGGTAGGCGTTGCCCAACTCGGTCGGGAAGTTCGACTCCATGAGCGACAGGTACCGACGCATGTCGAGGATCTTGTCGAGGATCTCGATGTTGACCGGGCAGATCTCGTCACAGGCCTTGCAGCTGGTGCAGCTCCAGATCTCCTCCGGCGTGATGCGGTCGAAGAAGTTGTTGGCGGGGATCGTGATCTCGGGCACGGTGCCGATGGGCGGGCTCACCTGCGGTGTGCCGGTGGCGGCCATGACCTCGCCCGCCTTCAGGACGATCTCGCGGGGGTCGAGGGGCTTGCCGGTGGCGTTGGCCGGGCAGACCGAGGTGCAGCGCCCGCACATGGTGCAGGAGTCGAGGTCGAGGAGCTGCTTCCAGGTGAAGTCCTCGACGGTCGAGGCGCCGAAGCTCTCGAGCTCGCTCTCCATGAGGTTGGGCATCGCCTTCATGGCGCCCTTCGGGCGGTCGCGATCCTTGTAGTACATGTTCAGCGGGCTCGTGAACATGTGGCGCAACATGGTGATCGGGAGCATCACCAAGAAGGCGAGGAAGGCCACGACGTGGGCGATCCACATGGCCTGGTGCCAGCCGTGGATGGCGTCGAGGTTCTCGACGAGGCCGCCGAGCGGGTAGCCGACGAAGCTCCACTTCTCGTAGTCGGGCTGGCCCTCGATGCCGATGCGGAACATCTCGGCCAGGAAGCCGGTGACACCGATCGCCGCGAGGACGAAGAGGGCGGCACCGTGTTCGGCCTTGGTCTTGACCCGGATCCGGTAGGGCTGCTGGATGTAGCGCCGACCGATCGCCCAGAACACGCCGATCAGGAACAGGACGCCGGCTGCGTCGCCGACGAACGTGTACGCCTTGTAGATGTCGCCGTGGAGGAACTTGGCCGACTCGGGCAGCTGGTGGTTGATCTCGAGGACCGTCGTGACCGCGAGCAGGACCAGGAACGGGAAGTACATGAGGCTGTGCATGACGCCGGCAGCCGGGTCACGCAGCAGGGTCTGCATGTAGACGCCGGCGCGGAAGTCCTTCATCCGCTGGGCGAAGTTCTTCTTCGTCGTCTTGCGGGCCTCGGGTCCGCCGCGCTCCCAGTTCTTCATGCGCTGGCTGAACAGCACCGCCCCGTACATGATGACGATGGGCAACACGGTGTAGAACGCGAGCTTCATCGCCGACGGGATGTTCTCGAACACCTCGCGTGTCGTGTCGGAGTCGTCGTGGAACTGGAAGACCGTGGCGGCGATGCCGGAGACGACCGTGACACCGGCGACCAGTCCGCCCAGCCCGAGCGCGAGCTGGTGCGGCTTGAGCTTGGCCTTGTTGGCGCGGGATGCGGAGGTCTCGACCGTGTTTGCTTCAGACGTGTCCATGGCGGCTCGAAGGGTACTTCCGCCGCCGGATCGATGGGAAAGAGGCCCGCAGGGTCAGTGGTGCCGCAGCGTCAGTGGTGATCGGCCACGTGGATCCCGGCCACCCGTGCCAGGCGCACGGCCAGGGCGACGGCCTGGGTCGGGCTGACGATCGCACCACGGAGTTCGCGGAGATCCGCCACCGTGGACACGTCCGCTCCCGTGACGTCGAACCGCTCGAGGCGAGCACCGGCCAGCGCGACGTTCGCCAGCCCCACGTCGGTGAGCGTGCCGTCGCAGATGCGGGCTGCGCTCAGGTCGAGTTCGTCGATCCGGCCGCCGACGATCGCCACCCGCTCGAGGGTCGCCGACCGCATCGAGGCAACGTCGAGCGCGCAGTCCGAGAAGCGCACGTCACGCAGACGGGCGTCGCCGAAGTCGGCGCCGGTGAGCCGGCACCGCAGGAACGTCACCCGCGTGAGCCCCTCGAAGCGGCGGCCCCGGAGGTCGACGTCGACGAAGTGGGCGTCCTGGGCGTCGACGGTGGCATCACCGATGTCGAGCGAGCAGCCGCGGAGCCGGCCGCGGAGCACGGTCAGGACCCGGGCGTCGGGGAACGACAGCTCGTGACGGTCGAGGTCGACGCCGTCGAGGTCGGGGAACAGCGGATCGAGATCGGCGTCGGGGGCGTCGCCCAGGGCGGCGGGGATGCGCGGGTCGGCCGGCTCGGATGCGGTCGGCGGGCTCGGGTCCGGCATGGCGTGACCGTAGCGGGGGGCCCGCATGGCGCTCACCGGCCGCAGCGGGCACCATGGTGCCGTGGTCGGAACGGGGAATATGCCGCGAATGCGGAGTTTGTCAGTGGTCGGTGCGGTCGTCGCGCTCGTGGTCGGCGTCGCGTCGGCAGCGTCGGCGGCGGGGTCGGTGTGGAACATCACCTCGATCGGTGGTCCGCTGACCGACAACGGGGTGATCATCGCCGTCGTCGACTCGGGTGTGGACGCGTCACATCCCGCGTTCGGGTCCCGGGTGCTCGCGCAGGTGGACATCGTCGGGGGCTCGAAGGGCGACCCCAACGGTCACGGAACCCACGTCGCCGGCACCGCGGCCGGCGGCTCGGTGAACTGCGGCGAACTGACCGGCGGCGCCACGGCTGCCGTCGGCGTCGCCCCCGGATCCACGATCCTGCCGGTGCGCGTGCTGGACGAGAACGGTGAGGGGACCATCAGCGGCGTGGCCGAGGGGATCCGGGCGGCGGCCGACCGTGGCGCCCACGTCATCAACCTGTCGCTCGGCACCGACCTCAACGGCCTGACCGGCGCCAGCGGCGACCTCGTCGAGGCCATCGAGTACGCGTGGGGCAAGGGGTCGATCCCGGTCCTGGCCGCCGGCAACGGTGGGCTCATCGGCGGCATCTTCGGTTCGGGCTACGGCGACATCGATGCCGTGGTCGTCACCGCGGTCGATCGCCAGGGGTCGATCGCCGGCTACGCCACCGACGTCGGCTCGGCGAAGTGGGGCATCGCGGCACCCGGTGGCGCCGGCAACGGCCGGACCGCCGACGACATCGTCTCGGCCTACACGGGCAACGCCTGCGGTCTGCTCGCAGGGACGTCGATGGCCGCGCCGCACGTGTCCGGTTCCCTGGCCATCCTCCGAGCCCGTGGCCTGACCCCGCAGCAGGCGGTCGACCGCCTGCTCTCGACGGCACGGGCCAAGAGCCCGAAGCGCACCTACGGCGCCGGCCTGCTGGACCTCGGCGCTGCGGTGGCCGGACTCGCGCCGAAGGCTCCGTCGACGACCGCGACGCCACCGCCGCCACCGTCGACCCAGTCGGTGCCGGCGACGACGGTGCCGGCGTCGACCGCACCGCCGACGACACGCCCCCGGCCCTCATCGACGACGACGGCTGCCCCGGCGGATCCGTCGACCACCACGACGACCGCCCCGGCACCGAGCACGGTCGCGCCGACGGTGCCCACGACGGCCGAGGTCGCGGCGGGCGACCTCGAGGTGCACGCCGACGGCGACGGCGCCTCGGTGCCCGTGCCGTGGAGTCTGGGCGCCGGTGCGGCGTGCGCGGCGCTCTGGATCGTCCTGGGCAAGAACGCCGCCCGCCTCCGAGCGTGACGGGGCGGCGTCGCCGCTGACGAGCGGATCAGCCGAAGGCGGCCTTGTCGAGCTCGCGCACCATGCCGGCGAGCGACTTGAGGAGCTTGTGGTTGATCGACGGCACGTCGTCGAGCAGCGCGGAGAACTCGCGCGGTCCGATCACCAGTGCCTCGACCGGCCCGTCGGCGACCACTGTTGCAGTGCGGGGGCCACGGTCGAGCAGGCCGAGTTCGCCGATGACCGCGCCCGGGCCGAGCTCGGCGACCTTGCGCTTGTTGCGCCGCACGATCGCCTTGCCCTCGGTGATCACGAAGGCCTCGCGTGACGTCTCGTCCTGGGTGGTGAGCTCGTGTCCGTCGGGGAGGCTGACGACATCGGTGAGCTTGGCGATGTGGGTCAACTCCTTCTTGGTGCAGGCCGCGAAGAGCGGAACCTTTGCGAGATGGGCGGAAGCGTTCGTTCGAGCCATGGCGGGAGTGTACGAAAGGGACACGGGCCGCGTCGGCGAAAGTGACGTCGGCCGCCGGGAACGCGCCGCCCGAGAAGAAAACTGATGGGCACGGTCGGGAAACAACCGCGAAACCTTCGCTCCCTACCGTTCGGCGTCGATGGACGACGTGACGATGCTGCGGTGGCCCGATGAGCGCCGCGAGCGAGAGGAACTGGCACGACTCGGCCGCGCCCGTCTGCTCCTCGTCGACGCGGAGTCCCCGCCACCGGTCGCTGCCGACCCGTTGGAGGACTGGGTGCGCGTCACCGCCGGCGATCTCGACGTCCGTGCCCGACTCGAGGGCCTGCGGCTGCGGCTGGAGCAGACCCTCGAACTCGTCCCCGAACTCGACGACGACGGGGTGATCCGCTTCGGCGAGCGGTGGGCTCCCCTGCCGCCGGTCGAGGCGCGTCTCACCGGCGCACTGGTCAGCCGCTTCGGTGCGGTCGTCAGCCGCGATGCGCTGTCGGCGGCCGGCTGGCCCGAGGGAGCCCCCGGGCGCAACGCGCTCGACGTCCATGTCCTGCGGCTGCGGCGTCGCCTCCGTCCGGTGCGTCTCACGATCCGCACGGTCCGCTCGCGCGGCTACCTGCTCGAACCCTCTGCTGTCTCGACCTGATCCCCGAAACACGCGCGACACACAGCGTTGCCGCTGCTGTCACGCCGAGCGAACAACGCTGCAACGGGCGATGTTTACCGTCAGTTCCGAGTCAGAAGTGCGTCATCCGCACCCGTCATACCCCGACAACTCGTCATCCCCGTCAATTGAAGGAGTCAGCACGTGAAGCGCAAGTTGCTCATCGGAGCGGGCCTGGTCGGAGCAGCAGTGTTCCTCCTCGCCAATCCCGCCGCCGCCCAGGAGGCCGATGCCCCCGCGACACAGGTGGTGTTCGACAACATCTTCGTGTTCGTGTGCGGGATCTTGGTCTTCTTCATGCAGGCCGGTTTCGCCCTCGTCGAAGCCGGACTCACCCGTTCGAAGAACGTCTCCAACATCTTCATGAAGAACCTCATGGACGGCATGGCAGGCGTCCTCGCCTTCGCCCTCGTCGGCTATGGCATCGGCTTCGGCGGCGACGAGCTGCTCGGCGGCTGGTTCGGGTTCGGGTTCGGCATCGACAGCATCGAGGATCCGGCCGCCATGGCCGTCCTCAACCTGTCACCGGCCACGTTCTTCTTCTTCCAGGCCGCGTTCGCCGCTGCCGCTGCGACGATCGTGTCGGGCGCCATGGCGGAGCGGACGAAGTTCAAGAGCTACTTCATCTACAGCCTGGTCATCACGGCGATCATCTACCCGACCGTGCTGCGCTGGACCTGGGGCGGCGGCTGGTTGGCCCAGCTCGACATCCCGTTCTCGGACTTCGCCGGCTCGACCATCGTCCACGCCACCGGCGGTTGGGCAGCCCTCGCCGGCGCCATGGTCCTCGGACCCCGCATCGGCAAGTACGGCCCCGACGGCAAGCCGCGGGCCATCCCCGGCCACAACGTCCCGTTCGTGGTGCTCGGCGCCATCATCTTGTTCATCGGCTGGTTCGGCTTCAACCCCGGCTCCGAGCTCGGTGCCGACAACCTGGTTCCGCAGCTCGCAGTCAAGACGCTGCTCGCTGCCGGTGCCGGTGCGGTCGTCGCGATGATCATCAACTGGCTCAAGGACGGCAAGCCCGACGTCACGATGGCTGCCAACGGCATGCTCGCCGGTCTGGTCGCCATCACGGCGCCCGTCGGTGCCGTCGAGACCTGGGCCGCCGTCGTGATCGGTGCTGTCGGTGGTCTGATCGTGGTCTTCTCGGTCGCCTTCTTCGACCGCATGGGCGTCGACGATCCGGTCGGTGCGATCTCGGTCCACGGTGTCTGTGGCACCTGGGGCACCCTCTCGATCGCCCTCTTCGCCAAGTACGACGATGCCTTCCTCGGTCGTGAGGACGCCGGCATCTTCTACGGCGGCGGGATCGACCAGCTCAGCACCCAGGCCCTGTTCGTCGGCGTGCACTTCGTGTTCGTCTTCGGCGCTGCGTTCCTCCTCTTCCAGGCCATCAAGGGCACGGTCGGTCTCCGGGTCACCGAGGAAGAAGAGATCGCCGGCCTCGACGTCGAGGAGCACGGTCACATGGGCTACGCCCCCGACTCCGGCAGCAACTCGTCTGCCGGTCTGTCCACCACGTCCGGCACCTCGGTCCCGGTCTGATCTCGCTCCCACGAAGTACTTGAAGGAGAACCAACGTGTTGCATCTCGTTACCGCGGTGATCAAACCGCACAAGCTCGACGACGTGAAGGAGGCGCTCAAGGGCGTCGGCGTCCAGGGACTCACCGTCTCGGAGGTCAAGGGATTCGGCCGCCAGGGCGGCCACACCGAGACCTACCGGGGCGCCGAGTACACCATCGACTTCGTCCCCAAGGTGAAGGTGGAGATCGTGGTCGGTACCGACGACGCCGAGAAGGTGGCCGAGGCGATCGCCGCCGCCGCCCAGACCGGCAAGATCGGTGACGGCAAGATCTGGATGACCGCCGTCGATCGCCTCACCCGCATCCGCACCGGCGAGATGGGCACCGACGCCGTCTAGCCAGGGGGCGCAGGGCGCCCGATCCCGCACACGACGCACCCCCGGCCACCAGGCCGGGGGTGCATCGCGTACGAAGCACACCTCCCCCAAACCCCGGTTCTGGTGAACACAGACGTCACCTGGTGGTGTCATCCGTTCACCAGAACGGGGGTTGGGGGTCCGGGAGTGTTGGGCGGTCCGGGGTCAGCCCTTGGCCTGGTCGGCGACGGCCTTCGCGGCCGCGGCGATCTCCGCCGGATCCGCGAGGTAGCGCTCGTCGATCGGCTTGGCCTCGACCGGACGGAAGTCGTCGTCGAGCTCGTAGACGAGGGGCTGTCCGGTCGGGATGTTGAGGCCGGTGATGTCGTCGTCGCTGATGCCGTCGAGGTGCTTGACCAGCGCACGCAGCGAGTTGCCGTGGGCCGCGACGAGCACCGTCTGGCCGATGGCCAGGTCGGGGACGATCACGTCGAACCAGTAGGGGAGCATCCGATCGACGACGTCCTTCAGGCACTCGGCCTCGGGACGCAGCTCGGCCGGGATGCTGGCGTAGCGCGGGTCGCCGTTGGGGTTGCTGGTGTTGCCGGCGGCGATGGGGGGCGGCGGCGTGTCGTAGCTCCGTCGCCACACGAGGACCTGTTCCTCGCCGAACTCGGCGGTCGTCTCGGCCTTGTTCTTGCCGGTCAGGTCGCCGTAGTGGCGCTCGTTGAGCCGCCAGTGCCGTCGCACCGGGATCCAGGAGCGGTCGCAGGCGGCGAGGGACAGCTCGGCGGTGCGGATGGCACGGGTCTGCAGCGACGTGTGCACGACGTCGGGCAGGACCCCCTTGTCGGCGAGGAGCGCGCCGCCGGCTCGGGCCTCGCGTTCGCCCAACTCGGTGAGGTCGGCGTCGTACCAACCGGTGAAGAGGTTCTCGAGGTTCCACACCGATTGGCCGTGGCGGAGGAGGACGAGGGTGTTCGACACGGCCCCGACCGTAGTTGGGCGGCGCGCGAGTGCCCACCTGCTCACGGTCCTACGATGACGTCAAGGAGGGATGATGTCGGAGGTCGACACCCACGGGGATCGCAGCGCAGGCAGGTCGGAGACCACGGCTCGTCTGCGGTACCTGCAGCCCGGCCTCCCGCTCAGCATCTCGGACCTCACCGACTCCCTCGGCGGGTACCGCTGTCACCTGATCGAGGCCGACCGGCGGAACGTGTGGATCGACCTCCCGATCCGACGCGACGGGATGCTGTCGTTGACGGTCGGCCAGTTGGTCACCGTGCGCTTCGACCGACCCGGCGACGCGGTCTACTCCTTCGACTCGGTGGTGTCGGACCTGCGAGACGACGACCACGCCCCGTTCGGGCTGGCGATGCCGGTCAACATCAACCGCCGACCGCGGCGTTCCGACACCCGACTGGCCCTCGTGCTCGATGCCTCGTTCGACGCTCCAGGACAGCGCGATGGTGCGGGCAAGGTGGTCGACGTGTCGGCCGGCGGCGTGGGGCTGATCTGTGCCGGCGAACTCGCGCTCGGTGACGAGGTCGTGGTGCGGTGCGACCTCCCCGGGCCGGATCGCCCGGTGCCGCTCGAGCAGCGGTGCACCGTGCAGACGTCGTCCCTCTACGGCCGTACCCCGGGCGGTGCGACGTTGTGGCAGTACGGACTGCGCTTCGTCGGTGCCGACGACGGGTTGCGAGAGCAGATCCTCGACACCATCATCTGGAACCTGACGACCGACCCCGCCATCGCCTGAGCGACGAAGACGTGAGCAACCAACGGAACGAACCCGAGAGCGCGCCGCCGACGTCCGAGGCCACCTGGGAGGGCCTGTCCGCGACCGTGCAGCAGGCGATGGAGTGGGGGATCGACCTGAGCGGCCAACTCGCCCGGGTCCACGAGGAGCAGGACATCGTCGTCGGGGCGATCTCGGCGGCCACCATCGCTCGCACACGATTCGGGCAGCCGAGCCTCCCCACGCCCGACCCGCACGCCACCACCACGGTCGAGGACGACGTCGCTGCCCTGGCCGACGCGCTCCGTGCCCTGGTGGCCGATCCGCCCGACGCGTTCGTCGATGCCCTCCTGCCGCCGTATGCGACGGCGGTTGCGCTCGGCCAGGAACTCCAGGGCGCGCAGCGCGAACTGGGCGTCCCGGTCGCACCCATCCCCTACGAACGGGCACCGCGCACGCCGCTCGGCGGATTCCCGCTCGAGGTCCCTCCCGACCCCGCATCGATCCCGCCGCCGGTGCGTGAGCCGGTGCCACCGATCGACCCCGACGTCCAGGCCGGCCTCGATCAGCGGCCCGATCCGCGGATCCTGCTCGTGATCGTGATCGCCGTCGCCCTCGTCGCGGTGGTCGCCGGGATCGGGTGGCGCTAGTCGCGCGTCCCGGTGAGTTCGAGGTACCGGAGTCCCCAGGTCGTCCCGGCCAGCAAGACGAGCGTGATGACGCTGAGGCGGACGACGGCAGCCCATCCCACGGGGATCCCGTCGCGGATCAGGTCGTCGGGGACGTCGGCGAGCGCGACGTAGACGGCGCGGGCCTCCCACGTCGGCGACAACTGCGCGATGCCGCTGAGCGCTGCGCCGAGGAGACGTTCGCCGAGCAGCACGACGGCCAAGGACCACACGGCCGCCCGTCGGGCCACGCACCCGATGAACACGAACAGCGAGATGTGTGCTGCCGTGCCCGCGGCGGCAGCGAGGGCGATGGGCCCGGCCTGTTCGGGAACACCGGCGATGAGTGCGGCCACGACGGTGGCCGGGACCAGCGTGGCGAGCGCGATCGCCCACCCACCGACCCACCGGGCGAACGCCAGTTCCCAGAAGCGGGTCGGCGTGAGCCAGGAGAACGCCAGCGTCCCGTTCCGGACCTCGGCGCCGAGCACGGCGTCGCCGATGACGAGCGCGCCCAGCGGGAGGGCGAGCCCGAAGACCATGCCGTCGGCGATGCGGGCGAACGACTCGCTCGACTCGATGTCGGACACCGTCCGGCTGAGCAGGCCGGTCACCACGATCACGAGGGCGGGCAGCAGGAGCACCGCCAGCCGCTTCCGGGGCATGCACGCGCGGAACACGTACACCACGAGCGCAGTGAGCCGACGGGATCGAACCCCGGTGGGCGTGGCCGACGCGGTGGTCATCGGGTGAGCTCCTCGAACATGGCCTCGAGCGAGTCGTCGAGCGGGAGGACCTCGCGCAGCCGGACGCCCAGGGACCGGGCCGCCGACGGGAGCGCGAGCGCGAGTGCGCCGGCGTTGGTCGTCGACACGGTGAGGCCGGGGGTCGGGCCGCCGGCCACGGCGGGCTGCACGGTGACGGACACGACCGGGCCGAGCCCGATCAGTTCGGCGGCCAGTCGCCGGTCGTCGTCGCTGCGCACCAGGACCTGTCGGGGGACGTCGGCCATGGCGTCGCGGATCGCCCGTCGGTCACCGGCGGCGGCGAGGCGACCCCGGACGACGACCACGACCCGGGTGGCCATGCGCTCGACCTCGTGCAGCACATGGCTCGACACGATCACGGTGCGGCCCTCGTCACCCAGGCGGTGGAACAGCTCGATGAGGGCGACACGCTGGACCGGGTCGGCGCCGTTGAGGGGTTCGTCGAGCACGAGCACGGACGGGTCGGTCACGAGCGCCGCGGCGATCTTGCCCCGCTGACGCATGCCCTTGGAGAAGCCGCCGAGGGCACGGTCGGCCACGGCGGTGAGGTCGACGGCCGCGAGCGCGGCCTCGGTCGCCGAGCGGTCCGACACCCCACACAGGCGCGCCTGGTACTCGACGAGGGCCCGGGCGCTGAGCGCTCCGGGGACGGCGTCCTCTTCGGGGACCATGGCGACGCGGGCGTGCACGTCGCGGTCACGGCGTGGGTCGACGCCGAGCACTTCGACGCTGCCCTGGCGGGCGTCGATGAGCCCGCACACGGCGCGCATCAGCGTCGTCTTGCCGGCCCCGTTGGGGCCGAGGAGCCCGGTGACGCCGGGGCCGAAGGAACACGACAACTCCGACAGCGCGACCTTCTGGCCGAACCACACCGAGACGTCGTCGACGACCACGGTCGGGTCGTCGACGAACGCGGGGTCCGTGGCGGTCATGGCTCCAACCACCGGTAGCGCCACACCAGCAGGCCGAGCGAGCCGACCACCACCAGCGCGTAGACGCCGAGGGCCAGCGGTCCACTCCCGTTCACGCCCGCGAGGTAGGGCTCGGCGACCTGTCCTTCGAAGATCAGGTCACGGACATGGAGCGGCACGGCCAGGAGGTTGGTGGCGCCCCAGGGCGAGCTCGGCTCGCCGACGAAGCTGATGGCGGCCCGACTCGTCGTGCCATCGGGGTTCTCGACGACCACGTAGTACTCACCGGTCTCGGACTGTTGCGGGTCGAGGCTGAAGGGGGTGCCGGAGGGCTCGGAGAGGCCGTCGCCGAACTCGACATCCTCGATGCGGAAGCCGCTCGTCGTGTCGGGGGCGCCGGTCGACTCCGACAGCCCGGCGGCCAGCGCGGACGAGCCGAGCAGCAGGATCAGGAGCGATGCTGCGGCGATCAGTCGGCGGGTGGTGAGCGACGCGATGGCACACGACAACGCCGAGAAGTACAGCGCGAACGCGAAGGTGCCGACCGGTACCTGCCAGAGCACGCCGAGGTTGTCGCGGACGTAGTCGAGTGCGCTGTCGCTGACGAGCATCTGCCCGATGTAGAGGACGGCTTGAGGAAGGAAGCTGAAGAGGAAGACGACGGTCCCGATCGCGCCCACCTTGGCGATCACGTAGTCGGTGCCGGTGAGCGGTCGCGCGAAGATCAGCGACAGCGTGCGGTTGCGCCGGTCGGGGCACAGCACGTCGGGAGCGGCCAGGCCGACGAAGACCAACAGCGCGGTCGACACGCCGAGGTACTCGCGGTACGTGATGATCTGGACGGCCTGGGCCGGGGTGTCCCTGGTGATGTAGGCGACCCCGACCCAGACGATGGCCGGGACCGATGCCACGGCGAGGAGCAACCACGGGAAGAACTTCTGTCGCCACGACCTCCGCAGACCGACGGCCCGGCGCATCGAGGCTCGATACAGCGCGAGTCGTGACGCCGAGCGACCGCCGAGCTCGCCGTCGTAGGGCCGGTAGCCCCGGTCGTAGATCGCTCCCGACGACGTCGAGCTGGTCGTGGTGCTCATCGCGGTCCGTCTCCGAGGAAGAGCCCGTCGAGCGACGCCCGGCGGCTCGACAGCCCGTGGAGCGGGAGGCCGGCGTCGGCGACGGCCGCCACGACCTCGTCGAGGGCCGAGTCGTCGCCCACCGGCAGTTCGACCGACCCGTCCGGGAGCAGCACGGCCGTCGGGCCGAGCGCGGCGACCAGACGGTCGCCGTGGCCGCCGACGTCGACGCGGACGACGCCGCTGGTCTCGAGCAGGTCGTCGGTGCGGCCGGCCCCGACGAGACGGCCGCCGTCGATCATCACCACCTGGTCGCACGTGGACTGCACGTCGTCGAGGAGGTGGGTGGCCATGAGGACCGAGATCCCGAAACGCCCGAGGCGGGCGACGAGCTCGAGCATCTCGTGGCGACCGGCGGGGTCGAGTCCGGCCGTCGGTTCGTCGAGCAACACGAGGGCGGGGTCGGCCACGAGCGCCTGGGCGAGCTTGACGCGCTGTCGCATGCCGGTCGAGAACCCCTCGATGGGTCGGAAGCGGGCCTCGTCGAGGCCGACGAGATCGAGCACGTCGGAGGCGCGCTGGCGAGCGTCACGGGCCGGGAGTCCGGCGAGTTCGCCGAGCCCGGCCACGACGTCGGCGGCGGTCTGATCGGTGGGGAGGCAGTCGTGTTCGGGCATGAACCCGAGTCGGGACCGGACACCGATCGGGTCGGCGCCGACGTCGATCCCCGCGACGTGCACCGTCCCGGAGTCGGGACGGCTCAGCCCGAGGAGGATACGGAACAGCGTGGACTTGCCGGCCCCGTTGGCTCCGACGAGACCGATGAGGCCGGCGTCGAGGGTGACGGTGAGGTCGTCGATGGCGCGTACCCGGGGATCCGCCCCCTTGCCGGGATAGGTCTTGGTGAGATCTCGGATCTCGGCGAGGGGCCCCATCGACGCTCAGTCAATCGCGAACTCCGCGAGCCCGGCGTGATGACCGCGGGGTGGGGTGCTCGACCCGTCGCCCACGCGATGTTGCCGCCGCATGACGATCGCGCCCGGGGGCGAGGCGTCGGCCGAAACCGCTACGCCTGGTGACGGCGTTGGTACAGAACGAACCCGCCGCCGAGGGCGACGGCGACGGCACCGAGGGCGAAGAGTCCGACCACGTCGCCGCCGGTCAGCGCGAGCGAGCTGGTGTTGGCGAGTACCTCGGGCTGCGGGGTGACCGCGGCAGGGACGACGGCGGTCTCGTCCTCGACCTCGGTGCACTCGTCACCGGCCTGGTCGGTGAGCACTGCCTCTGAACTGGCAGTTTGCACGACCGCGGGGTTCGCGCAGTCGTCGTCGGGGTCTTCTTCGTAGACGTTGACGCCCGTGTCCCCCTGGTCCCCTGCGTGGGCGACGCCGGCGCTCAGGAACAGAAACCCCACTGCCAGGAATGCGCCGAATGTGTACATCAGTCGAGTCCGCATGGCCGATTCGTACCCTTCTGTTGGATGGCCCACCCGCCGGTGGGGAGACCATCAATTGTACAACTGAAGGGAAAACCGTCGATCGTCCGATTGGTCCACTCCGGGGGCGGTCCACCGCGTCACCGGGACCCGCGCGCTGGGCTCGACGATGACCGATGCCACGTCGTCGGGCAGGTCGAAACGGACGGTGAAGTCCTGGTCGAGTTCGGCGCCGAGGTCGAAGAGGACGCTCACCTGTCGAGTGGGTCCATCGGCCCCGACGGTGTACAACGAGACGGCGTGGCCGTCGACCTCGATGCGCCCGTTCGCGGCCGTGCCGGGGAGGTTGACGGCGAGCACGCCCCGGTACACCCCGAACCGCGTCTCGTCGGTGACGCTCGCGTCGTAGGTCGGCGCGCCGCGGGCGGCCGTGTTCGCGATCGTCACCACGAGCGACGCCTGGCGACGGCCGTCGGTCGTCTCGCGCGCCACCTGCAGGTCCGCTTCGATCTCGAGGAACGCGTCGAGCTTGCCGCCGCCGGTGCTCGCCCCGCGGTTGATGACCGACACGGCGACCGACGTCGGTTCGAGGGTCCCGCTCATGCCCATGGCCGCAAACCCCGCCTGGACCGTCGCGTCGCTGGACCAGCCGAGGAGGTGTCGGCCGGCGACGGCATCGGGCAGGTCGTCGACGAGCGTGTCGATGCTCCACCCGCCGTCGTTGAACGCGGCCACCGCGGCGGCGGCCACGGTGCCCAGGCGGTCTCGTCGTGCGTTGTCGTCGAAGGCCGGGTCCAGGAAGTCCTCGTACTGGGTGACCAGGAGCTGTTCGACCACGTCGCCGGACGCGTAGGTCCTCCCGTCGACCTCGACCGGACCGGTCGATCCGAGCAGCACTGCGAGCGTGACGGGGTCGACGGCAAGGACCCCGGCGACCGCGTGACCCTGCGATGCTTCCCACATCTGCGCGGCGAGGGCGGCGTTGACATCGAAACGCGGGGACAGTGCGAGATTGCGGAACTCCTCGTTGGGGCGGAGTCGACCCCACAGTGCGTCGAGGTCCGGGTCGCTGATGGGTACGGCGGGGTCGGGAAGCGACAGTTCGCCGGTCGGGGTCATGGGGCCCAAGGTGAACTCGCCCGATCGGAAGCACAGCTCACCCGCCTGGAGGAACATGCCGGAGCCCGCGCGCATCTCGGCGTTGTTCGCCGCGAACAGG
>JBFIHN010000003.1:0-23271 GCA_041601775.1 Acidimicrobiales bacterium | reverse complement strand
CCGCGTCCGCGCCAAGACGGGCACGCTCAACCACGTGAGCGGCCTCGCCGGCCACGCCGTCACCGCCGACGACGACGACGCACGGTTCGCGCTCATCGTGAACCTCCCCGGCGACGTGTACGTCGATGCCGAGGTCGTCGCAGGCCAGGAACGGCTCGTGCGCATCCTCACCGCGCATCCCGACCTTCCCGACGTGTCTGGATTGCGGCCCGGCGCCGACGCCGGCGGCTGAGTCGTACCGTGGGGGCATGGCCGAACTCCCGATGTTCCCGCTCGGCTCCGTGCTCTTCCCCACGCTCGTGCTCCCACTCCACGTCTTCGAGGACCGGTACCGCGCGTTGGTGCGCGACGTCCTGGCCGGCGACCAGGAGTTCGGCGTCTGCCTGATCGAACGTGGATCCGAGGTCGGTGGCGGCGACGTCCGTTCGTCGGTCGGCACGGTTGCGTCGGTGCAGGAGGCGGCGGAACTGCCCGACGGACGCTGGGCACTCATCGCGGTCGGGACCCGCCGCATCCGGGTCGAGCGCTGGCTCGATGACGACCCGTATCCCCGCGCGGAGGTCGTCGACCTCCCGGATCCGGACCCGACGCCGGCCGAGACCGAGTTGCTCGACACGGTGACCCGATCGGTCTGCGCGAGCCTCGACAAGATCGCGCGCCTCGGACAGGCGGCGACGGCCTCGGCGGACGACCTCGCCGACGACCCGGTCCTGGCCAGCTACCAACTCGCCGCCATCTCGCCCCTGGGGCCGATGGATCGCCAGCGGCTCCTCAGCGCACCGACCGTCGGCCTGCGGCTCGCCGACCTGCACGAACTCCTCCCGGCGGCGCACGAGATGCTGGATCTGCGTCTGCGCGACCACGATCCGGGTACGGAGTCGAACTGATCGCTACGGCCGGGTTGTTGCCCATCGCACGTGGGAACCGGTAGACCGAAACGCACCAGACACGAGGAGTGCCGTGGCACAGACCGAACCGACCGTGAAGTCCAAGCCCATCCGGGTGAAGGCCCGATCGGAATCGCCAGACAAGAGCGTCCCCCAGGTCGTGAGCGAACTCTGGACCCTCACCGTCGACTACGCGAAGCAGGAGATCAAGGACCCGCTGAAGGGCCTCGGGAGCTTCGTGGCGTGGGGCACCGCCTCCATGTTGTTGATGGGCATGGGAACGGTCCTGCTCGCCCTCGGGATGCTGCGCGCACTCCAGACCGAGACCGGCTCGGCCTTCACCGGCAGCTTGTCGTTCCTGCCCTATCTGTTCGTCCTGATCACCGCCGTGGCCGTCCTGGCCATCGGCTTCGTCGTGATCGTCAAGCTGAAGCGAGGAAGCGGTGGCAAGCACCTCCGAAATGACTGACAGCAACGGCAAGATCACTCCGGCCGACCTCGAGGCCAAGTTCCGCGAACTCCAGGAGGAGGGCGACGAGGCCACCGACACGGCCAAGTCCTACCTGCTCGCCGGCGTTGCCGCCGTCGGCATCGTGATCTTCGTCATCGCCTTCAGCGCCGGCCGTCGCCGGGGCAAGAAGAAGTCGACGGTCGTCGAGATCCGGCGCATCTGACCGTGGAGCGACTCGCCCGGTCCATGGCGTGGGCCGAACTCCGCGGGCGCGACCGCGGGCTCCGCGGCTCCTCCGGCGCCTGGCTCGCGGTCTGGCTGGTGAGCGTCGCCTACCGCCACCTCCGCAAGATGATGGCGGAGGACCCGGTCGTGGTCCGCGAGGTGCTCCAGCCCGGGCAACAGCTCGTGATCACCCACTTCGACAAGGGCACCGAGCCGGCCGTACCCGCCGATCTGTCACGACGAGAGCGACGGCGCGCTCGCAGGGCTTCCCGCTGATCGTCGCCACGCGCCGGAACCCCTGAACGAGCGGTGCCCGTCTGCGGCGCCACGGCCGCCCGCTGCCATGATGGACGCCCGATGTTGGTGCTGCTCAGGAACCCCCGCCGAGAGATCGAGGTCGCCGGACCGATCCGCGTCCAGCGTCTGCTCGACGACCTGTCGATCAACCGGGAGTCCGTGCTCGTCATCCGCGATGGCGAACTCGTCCCCGGCGACGCCGTCCTTCCCGACGACGCGGCCATCGAGATCCGACCGGTCATCTCGGGCGGTGCGACGTGAAGTGCCGCGTGTGCCGTGGACCGGCCGTCATCGACCTCCCGGCCCACAACGCGAACTTCTGCCCCGAGCACTTCGTGGCGTTCTGCCGTTCCTCGGTCGAGAAGGCCATCCACAAGTTCCGGATGCTGGCGCCCGACGAACGCGTCCTGGTGGCGGTCTCGGGTGGGAAGGACTCGCTCGCGCTCTGGGACATCCTCCTCGACCTCGGCTACGAGGCCGACGGATTCGTGATCGGGCTCGGCATCGGCGACTACTCGTCCTCGTCCACGGCGTTCGCCCGGACCTTCGCCGACCAGCGCGGTGTCCGACTGCTCGAGGTCGATCTCCAGCGCGAGCACGGCTTCGACGTGCCCACCGCGGCCGCGGTCACCAAGCGGCCGGCGTGCTCGGCCTGCGGCCTCTCCAAGCGCCACCTCTTCGACCGGGCGGCGATCGACGGGGGTTACGACGCCGTGGCCACCGGCCACAACCTCGACGACGAAGCGGCCGTCCTCTTCGGCAACACGTTGCGATGGAACACCGAGTACCTGGCGCGCCAGCGACCCGTCCTGGCCGCTCGCGACGGCTTCCCCCGCAAGATCAAGCCCCTCGTCCGCCTCGGCGAACGGGAGATGGCCGCCTACTGCGTCATCCGGGGGATCGACTACATCGTCGAGGAGTGCCCGATGGCCGCGGGCAACAAGCACCTGGCCTACAAGGACGCTCTCAACCGCGTCGAGACCGAGTCGCCCGGATCGAAGCACGCCTTCTACCACGAGTTCCTCCGAAAGGCCGTCGACTCCTTCGAAGACGACGGCCCGCTGGGCGACCGTGGCCACTGCATCCGTTGCGGATCGCCGTCGACCAACGAGACCTGTGCGTTCTGTGCACTCGTCGAACGCTGCGCCGACGTCCCCGTGGCCCTGACCACCCGGAGAACCCGATGACCGATGCCCCCGACCACCTCGAGACGAGCGTGGCCGACGTCGACGCCGTGGCACCCGAGCACGACCTCGAGCGTCGCTTCATCCCGGGCGACGACGTCCTCCTCATCGACCGGAAGCGTCGCCGCTACCTGGTCACGCTGAAGGAGGGTGGCGAGTTCCACAACCATGCCGGCGTGCTGCCCCACGAGGACATGTTGGGCTCGCCCGAAGGCACCACCTTCCGGACAACGCACGGCGCCTGGCTGCTGGCGTTGCGGCCGACACTCAACGACATCGTCCTCAAGATGCCCCGCGGCGCGCAGGTCATCTACCCCAAGGACCTCGGGCCGATCGTGATCATGGCCGACCTGCACCCCGGTGTCCGGGTCCTCGAGTCCGGGGTCGGCTCGGGGGCCCTGTCGATGGCCATGCTGCGCGCCGGGGCGACCATCACCGGCTACGAACTGCGCGAGGACTTCGCCGACCGTGCACGCGAGAACGTCGAGCGGTTCACCCCCGACCTCGCCGATCGCTACCGCGTCGAACTGCGGGACTGCTACGACGGCATCGACGAGCGCCACCTCGACCGGATCGTGCTCGACCTCCCCGAACCGTGGCGGGTCGTCCCCCACGCCGAGGTGTCGATGCGACCCGGCGGCATCCTCGTCGCCTACACGCCCACGATCGGGCAGGCGTCGACGCTGCGCAAGCGCCTCGACGAGTCCCGGTTCGACTTCGCGGAAACCCTCGAGGTCCTGCAGCGGACGTGGCACATCGAAGGCCAGTCGGTGCGACCCGACCATCGCATGGTCGCCCACACCGGGTTCCTGACCAGCGCACGGCTGCTCGCCGCGGACTGACCTCGATGCGGTGTCGCCCGAGATGAACCTGCTCGACCTGAGCCTCCTGGCCGTGGCCGCGATGGCGGCCGTGGGCGGATACCGACTCGGCTTCCTGACGCGGACCGTGTCGTGGATCGGCATGGGGATCGGACTGCTGGCGTCGGCCCGGGCCCTGCCGTGGTTCATCGAGAACTTCTCGGGCGAGTCGCCGCTCAGCCTCCTGTTGTTCGCCGGCATCCTCCTGCTCGTCGGGTCCTTCCTCGGCCAGGCGCTCGGCGTCCTCATCGGCAGTCGCCTCCGGATCCGACTCCCGAGCGAGGACTGGCGCGGGGTCGACCACGTCTTCGGCGCGGCCGCCGGACTCGTGGGCGTCGTCGCCTGCTTCTGGCTGCTGCTCCCGGCGATGTCGAGCGCACCGGGCTTCTTCGCACAACAGACACGTCAGTCGGTCATCGCGCGTGGCGTCGACCGACTCCTCCCGGAAGCGCCGGACACCCTGCTCGCGCTGCGCCAGATCGTCGGCGAGGACCAGTTCCCGCGGGTGTTCGACGCCCTCACTCCCGCCCCCGACATCGGTCCGCCACCCTCGGACCCTGGCCTGCCGACCGAGGTGATCACGAGGGTCACGGCCTCCACGGTGAAGATCTCCGGCCCGGCCTGCAGCAGGATCCAGGAGGGGAGTGGCTTCGTGGCGCTGGGGTCCGACGTGGTGATCACCAACGCCCACGTGGTCGCCGGACAGGAGACGACGACCGTCGAACGCGACGACGGCAGCCTGTTGGACGCGATCGTCGTGGTGTTCGACCCGAACCGCGACCTGGCGGTCCTGCGGGTTCCCGGACTGGATCGTGCGCCGCTGCCCATCGGTGACGGATCGGCCGGCACGGCCGGAGGGGTCTTCGGCCATCCCGGCGGAGCACCACTGCGTGTCGCTCCCTTCGTGGTGGGTGACGAGGTGCGCGCCGTCGGCACCGACATCTACGACTCGAGCCGGACCGAGCGCGAGGTGCTCATCCTGGCCTCCCAACTCCGGCCCGGGGACTCCGGTGCGGCGATGGTCGATGCTGCCGGAGCGGTCGTGGGCGTGGCGTTCGCGATCGCACCCGACGACCCGGATGTGGCGTACGGCCTCGACACCAGCGAGATCGACGCCGTCGTGGGCGGTGACCTCGTCACCCCGGTCGCCACCGGACCCTGCCTGCGATGACCGGGCCCCGGACCGGCGGACAGGTCCCGCTCGAACGTCGAGTCCTGGCCCTGTGGCGGATCCGGATCGGACTGGTCGCAGCCGGCATCGCCGCGGTCGCCACCCCGGCCCTGGTGCTCTTGTTGCCTGCGCTCGTGGCGGCCTCGGTGCTCGTCGCCTCGGCCGCCGTGGCCGTCGGGATCGCCTGGTGGTGGACCGCTCTGGTGTGGCGGAGTTGGCGCTTCGAGGTCGGCGACGCAGCCCTCCGGCTCGAACACGGTGTCATCACCCGGCGGGCGTCGACCATCCCGTATCACCGGGTGCAGCACATCGACCTCGAAGCCGGTCCGATCGAGCGGCGGATGCACCTGACGACGCTCGTCCTGCGGACCGCCTCCGCGACCTCCGACTCGACCGTTCCCGGACTCGACGCGGGCGAGGCCGAAGCGGTCCGTGCCCGCATCCTCTCGCTGGTCGGGACCGGCGATGCGACCTGAGGAGACCCCCGACCTCGCCGTCGCGCGCCGGACCTCACCCGTGGGCGCGCTGCTCGGCATCCTCGGGGTCGACCAGCTCCGTCCGCTGCTCCCGGTCGTCGTCATCGCCGCGTCGTCCGGGCGCTTCCTCGTGGTCTCGGCCGTCGCCGTCGCCATCGGCCTCGGCTACAACGTGCTGTCGTGGTGGCGGCGGACGTGGTCGTTCGTGGACGGGGTCCTGCAGGTGGACGAAGGCATCCTCGTCCGCAACGAACGGCGCATCCCGGTCGAGCGGGTCCAGCACGTCGAACTCGAGCGGCGGTTGCGTCATCAGGCCTTCGGGCTGTCGGTCGTCCGCATCGAGACCGCGGGCGGATCGGGTGCCGAGCTGGTCCTCGACGCGATCACCACGGAGGAAGCCGAGGCCGTACGAGCGGCACTGACGATGCGTGGCGCGGCGGCGAGTGCTGACCGCCACGACCCTGACGCCGAGGTGCTGATCCGGCTCCCGCCGTCGCGACTGCTCCTGGCCGGGATCACCGGTCCCGAGGTCGCCGCCGTCCTGGCGGCGTTGGCCCTCACCGTGGACCTCCTCACCGACCTCGGCGTCGATCCGAACTCCTTCGACACCGTGGATGCCACGGTCCTCACCGCATCGGTCATCGTCCTCGTCGGGGTGCCGCTCTGGTTCCTCCTCGCCGGGATCATCGGCGTGATCCGCCGTTGGGACCTGACGGCGACCGTGCAGGGCCACGACCTGCGCGTCACCTACGGGCTGTTGCGACGCGCCGAGTTCACCGTGGACCTCGAACGGGTGCAGGACGTCCGACTCGCGCACCGATTGCTGCTGCGGCCCTTCGGTCGAGCGGACATCCGGGTCCGCACGGCCGCGTCCGGGGCCGGGGACCACAGCCGAGTGGAGATCCCACTGCTCGACGCGTCCGAGATCGGTCGGATCCTGGCCCGCATCCTTCCCTCCGCGCTCCCGCTCCCCGAGCTCCGACCGGCCCCGCCGAGCGCTCGCCGTCGATCGCTGATCCGTGGCGCAGGTGCAGGCGTCCTCGTCGGGGCGATCGTGGCCGCAGCGTCGTCCCGGTCGCTCGGACTGGTCGCGCTGTCGACCGTGCCCGCGGCCACCACGGCTGGTCTGGCGTGGGGTGAGGCCGCGTTCCGTGGCCTGGGGGTCGCAACCACCAGCGGCGGCGCCGTCGTCCACAGCCGGTCCGGCGCGGCCACGCGGCACCACGCCATCGTCCCCGTCGAGCGGCTCCAGTCCGCGGCAACCCGCGCCTCCTGGTTCCAGCGGCGGCGGGCGCTGGCCTCGGTACGCCTCGACCTCGCCGGTGCGCACGTGATGATCGCCGACCGGGCCGACGGCGAGGCCGTAGCCCTGGTCGACGCGACGATGACGGCGTGAACGCGCGGCCCGAAAACGACCGAGGCCCCCGCACCGGGTGCGGGGGCCTCAGACAGAACGTCAGCGCATCAGCGCATCAGACCTCGATGAAGATGCACTCACCGGGGCATTCCTCGGCGGACTCGATGGTGGCTTCTTCCTGTCCGGCGGGAACCGGGGCCACTGCTTCGGCGCCGGCGGGGTCGCTGAGGATCTTGTCGCCGTCCTTGACGTAGGCCAAGCCATCGTCGAGGAGTGCGAAGACGTCGGGAGCGATCTCCTCGCAGAGACCGTCGCCGGTGCACAGATCCTGGTCAATCCAGACCTTCATGTCGCTGTCGCCCTTCCTGCGGGTGCGTGCTTGTCGATGTCTCTGCACCCTACCGGCTCGCGGAATTGACGCGGCAACTCCCGCGGAAACGTGGTGTTCACCGATCGTCACGCCACCGACGCCGACGGGGCAGCGCACCGGTGTATGGTCCGCGAAGCAGCCCAGGAGGAGCACACGATGCCGGACAACAACGCCGCCGACGCCAGCGAACGTGAGCAGCTTCTCGCCCTCGAAGAGGAGGTGTCGGTCCTGCGCAAGCGCCTCCAGGACGCGCCCAAGCGGGTCCGTACGCTCGAGGAGCGCCTGCTCGAGACCAAGGGACAGCTGTCCCAGGCCGTCTCCCAGAACGAGAAGCTGACCTACACACTGCGCGAGGCACGCGAGCACATCGCCGCCCTCCGGGAAGAGGTCGACAAGCTGACCCAGCCGCCGTCCGCCTACGGCACGTTCCTCGGGCTCAACGACGACGGCACCGCCGACGTGCACGCCGGTGGACGCAAGATGCGAGTCGCCGTCCATCCCGAGCTGCTCGACGAAGCCGAGGGCCTGGCGCAAGGAGCGGAGGTCGTGCTGAACGAGAGCTTCAGCATCATCTTGGCGCGGGGGGCCGAAGGCCAAGGCGAGGTCGTCACCCTCAAAGAGATCCTCGACGACGGTCGCCGCGCGCTGGTGGTGGGCAGAGCCGACGAGGAGCGTGTGGTCGATCTCGTCGACCGCCTGGCCGAGGAACGCCTGCGGTCCGGAGACACGATGCTGCTCGACACCCGGGCCGGCCTGCTGCTCGAGAAGCTGCCACGGCCCGAGGTCGAGGAGCTGGTGCTCGAAGAGGTCCCCGACGTGCGCTACGAGGACATCGGCGGGCTCGACGACCAGATCGAACAGATCGCGGACGCGGTGGAGCTGCCGTTCGCGAACCAGGAGCTCTTCGCCGAGTTCGAGTTGCCCGCTCCCAAGGGCATCCTCCTCTACGGTCCGCCTGGCTGTGGCAAGACCCTCATCGCCAAGGCCGTCGCCAACAGCCTGGCCAAGAAGGTCGCCGAGGCGACCGGCAACGAGGCCCGGAGCTTCTTCTTGAACATCAAGGGCCCGGAGCTGCTCAACAAGTACGTGGGCGAGACCGAACGTCAGATCCGGCTCGTCTTCCAGCGCGCCCGCGAGAAGAGCGAAGAAGGCTGGCCGGTCATCGTCTTCTTCGACGAGATGGACTCCATGTTCCGCACACGCGGCACCGGGATCAGCTCCGACATGGAGTCGACCATCGTCCCGCAGCTGTTGGCCGAGATCGACGGCGTCGAGTCGCTCAAGAACGTGATCGTCATCGGCGCCTCCAACCGCGAGGACCTCATCGACCCGGCCATCCTCCGTCCGGGACGCCTCGACGTGAAGATCAAGATCGAACGACCCAACGAGTCGTCCGCCGCGCAGATCTTCGCCCAGTACCTCACCGCCGACATCCCGATCGACGAGGAGTCGATCGTCGAGCTCGGCGGTGGCGACGTGCACAAGGCGATCGACGCCATGATCGAGACCACGGTCGAGGAGATGTACTCGACCGAGGACCGCAACCGCTTCCTCGAGGTGACCTACCAGAACGGCGACAAGGAGCTGATGTACTTCAAGGACTTCAGCTCCGGCGCCATGATCGAGAACATCGTGCGGCGGGCCAAGAAGTTGGCCATCAAACGCCTGCTCGCCGACGGCACGAAGGGGATCAAGACCGCAGACCTGCTGGCGTCGATCAAACAGGAGTTCAAGGAGCACGAAGACCTCCCGAACACCACCAACCCCGACGACTGGGCCAAGATCTCCGGCAAGAAGGGCGAGCGGATCGTCTACGTCCGCACCCTCATCCAGAAGGACGACGACGAAACCGACCCGCAGGGCGGGCGCTCGATCGAGCGAGTCGCGACGGGTCAGTACCTGTAGAGGGGGAGTCATGGCGTTCCGGCCGTGGGCCAAGACGATGCAGTCCGAGGCCGAGAAGCTGCCCGAGACCCTGGCCACGATCCGCGAAGCCGCGGACAACTTCCGCCAGGCGAGCGTCGACCTCTCCGAGGTGGTCGAGACCCTGAAGCGGGTGACGTCCGCCCTCGACGCCGCCGGACTGTCCGAGGCCACCGAGATCATCCGCACGTCGGGTGAGGTCTTGCGCCTCACCGCCGGGGACATGCAGTCGGCCCAGGAGTCGTTCTCGGCCATGAACGAAGCCTTCGTGAACGGCCTGCGCAAGCTCCCCGGGGGCGAGGTGTTCAAGGCATTCCGTCTGCCCCGCTAGTCGCGCCGGGCACGGGTAGCGTCGCGGTCGTGGCTGTGTCGAAGATCGTTGGCGTCGAGACCGAATTCGGGATCTTCGTCCGCGGACGCACCGAATCGAACCCGATCGCCGCGTCGTCGATCCTGATCAACGCCTACGTCCAGGAGCTCGTGCGCAGCGGGCACGCCGCCCGAGCCGCTCCCCGCGTCGGCTGGGACTTCGAGGACGAGATGCCCCACAACGATGCCCGCGGCGCCGCGCCGGCCGGAGCGCATCCGCCCGAGATCGAGACCCACCTCGTCAACGCGGTCTTGACCAACGGCGCCCGGTACTACGTCGATCACGCCCATCCCGAGTGTTCGACGCCCGAGTGCGCCGATGCGGCGGAGATCGTCACCTGGGACCGTGCGGCCGAGGAGATCCTGCGCCGCTCGATGGTCGCCGCCCGGTCGCTCCTCGCGCCGGACGAGGAGATCGTGGTCCACAAGAACAACTCCGACGGCAAGGGAAACAGCTACGGCTGCCACGAGAACTACCTGCTCGCCCGATCGGTGCCCTTCGGGCGCATCGTGCGCCAGATCACCCCGTTCTTCATCAGCCGCCAGGTCTTCTGCGGCTCCGGCAAGGTCGGCACCGAGGCCCCCGGGCTGACGGCGGCCGACGTGCCGTTCCAGGTGTCCCAGCGGGCGGACTTCTTCGAGGAGGAGGTGGGGCTCGAGACGACCCTCAAGCGGCCGATCGTCAACACACGGGACGAGCCCCACGCCGACGCCCAGAAATACCGGCGCCTCCACGTCATCATCGGCGACGCCAACATGTCCGAGGTCGCCACCTACCTGAAGGTGGGGACGACCGCCATCGTCCTCGCCATGATCGAGGACGACGAACTCGGCCTCGACCTCATGCCCGCCGCGCCGATCGCCGCGTTGCGGGCGGTGTCGAACGACATCTCGATGACCGTCCCGATCGAGCTGGCGAACGGCTCGACGATCACCGCGCTCGGCCTGCAGTGGGAGTACCACGAGCGCGCCCGCAAGTACGCCGAGGCGCACGGGCTGGGCTGCGTCGGCGAGGACGTCGGAACCGACGTCCTCGCGCGGTGGGAAGACGTGCTGACCCGCCTCGAGACCGACCCGATGTCGGCGGCGTCGACCGTCGACTGGCTGGCCAAGTACCGCCTCGTCGACGGCTACCGGGAACGGCACGGTCTCGGCTGGGACGACGGTCGACTCGCGGCCATCGGCCTCCAGTACCACGACCTGCGGGCCGACAAGTGCCTCGCGCTGCGCGCCGGGCTCGAGACGATCACCGATCCGGCGGCCGTCGAACGTGCGGTGACCGATCCGCCGCCCTCGACCCGTGCCTACTTTCGCGGGCGTTGCCTGCAGAAGTGGCCCGAGTCCATCGTCGCTGCCAACTGGGACTCGCTCGTGTTCGACGTCGGGGGCGATCCGCTGCGACGCGTCCCGATGCTGGAACCCTCGCGTGGAACCGAGGAGCATGTGGGTACATTGATCGACGAATGCGAGACGGCAGCAGATCTGCTCGATCGTCTCGGGTCGTGACGACCGTCACGACGTAGGAACAGTCTGGAGTTCGGTGATGGCTGAACGGGAACAGAAGAAGAAGTCCGCACCCCCTCGTGAGGAAGAGGTCGTCGACGAGGTTCCGGCGACGTCGGAGTCCGGCGAGAAGATCAAAGCCGAGCTCGACGACCTGCTCGACGAGATCGACGACGTGCTCGAGCAGAACGCCGAGGACTTCGTGAAGTCGTACATCCAGAAGGGCGGCGAGTAGCCGTCGGTCGCGGAGCGACCGCCCGAGCACTTCGCCCAGAGGTCCGCATTCGTCCCTGCGGCCCACCCCGACGGACGGGCGTCCTATTTGGTCGGGGTGAGACGCCGGTAGTGTCCCAACCGTGACGCTCCCGATCTTCGACCCCGACACCGACCCCGGCCCCGATTTCGCGGCGCTGTTGCGTGCGCAGGGTCGGGATCCGTCGGCCAAACTCGGCGACCTCACGCCACATCCCCTGACGATCACCCACGGCACCACCGTGGTGGCGGTCCGGACCTCTGCCGGTGTCGTCATGGCCGGCGACCGGCGGGCGACCTCGGGCAACCTGATCAGCCATCGCACGATGGAGAAGGTGTTCCCGGCCGACCGTTTCTCCGGGGTCGCGATCGCCGGTGCCGCCGGCCCCGCGATGGAGATGGTCAAGCTCTTCCAACTCCAACTCGAGCACTACGAGAAGGTCGAGGGTCATCACCTCAGCCTCGAGGGCAAGGCGAACCAGCTCAGCGGCATGGTGCGCAACCACCTTCCGGCGGCCATGCAGGGCATGGCGGTCGTGCCGCTCTTCGCCGGCTACGACCGGGGCCGCAGCGTCGGTCGGCTCTTCGAGTTCGACGTGACCGGCGGCCGGTACGAGGAACTCCACCATGCGGCAACCGGTTCCGGATCACTCCACGCCGGCACCGTCATCAAGATCGGCTACCGCGAGGGCATCGAGCCCGACGCCGCCATCGACCTGTGTCTGCGGGCGCTGTTCGAGGCGGCGGACGACGACTCGGCCACCGGGGGCCCCGACCTGATCCGCGGCATCTTCCCGATCGTCGCGACGATCGACGAGAACGGCTTCAACCGCCTCGGCGACACCGAGATCCGCCAACGCTTCGAGGGGCTGGTGGGGACCTTCTCGTCCGTGCAGTCCGTCGGGCCGGCCAACGAGCAGGGGAGCGCGTCATGAGCCAGCCGTTCTACGTCGCACCCGAACAGGTCATGAAGGACCGGGCCGACTACGCCCGCAAGGGCATCGCCCGTGGCCGCAGCCTCTGTGCGGTCAGCTACGCCGACGGGATCATGATCTGCGCCGAGAACTCGTCGTCGACGTTGCGGAAGGTCTCGGAGATCTACGACCGGATGGCCTTCGCCGGCGTCGGCAAGTACAACGAGTTCGACCAACTTCGGGTCGCTGGCGTGCGCCATGCGGACATGAAGGGCTACCAGTACTCGCGCGAGGACGTCGACGCCCGCAGTCTCGCCAACGCCTATGCACAGATGCTCGGGCAGATCTTCACGCACGAGATGAAGCCCATGGAGGTCGAGATCCTCGTGGCCGAGATCGGTGCCGGTCCCGGAGACGACGAGTTGTTCCACATCCTCTACGACGGCTCGGTCGTCGACGAGGCCCGGTTCTCGGTCCTCGGGGGCGAGGCCGAGGCGATCTCGGAGCGTCTCGAGGCCTCCTTCGAGGCCGGGATGCCCCTCGACGCCGCCGTCCGGGCCGCGGTCGGCGCCCTGGCCGGACCCGACCGGACCCTGACCGCCACCGACCTCGAGGTCGCCGTGTTGGCCCGGACCAATGGCCGCCGCAAGTTCGCCCGGATCGGGCCGGACGAGGTCAGCATCCTCCTGGGAGACGCCGCGACCTGACCGACGCGGAAACCGAGTTGACAATCACATGACGCGTTGTAACCTGATCGCAACATGCAACCAGGGGAAGCCTCATGTCACTCACCGTCGACCACACCATCGGATCAGGATCAGGCATGAACGCGCCCGCAGGCATCCCGGATCCGGCCGATGTCGGCACCCGCTCGGGCGCCGATGACGATGCCGTCGTCACCGGACCCATGCCGGTGCTCGACCTCGCCGCCGGGCACCTCCACGTGTCGGTGCGCCGCAACGTCACCATCGTCGAGGTCGACGGGGGACTCGACGACGACCTGGCAGCGACCCTGGTCCCGGCCATCGAGGCCTGCGTCGTCGACGCCGTTGCCGTGATCGTGGACCTCGACCACACGACCCTCCTCGACCGGACGGCCCTCGACGCCGTCTGCGCGCTCCTCCAGCGCGCCGATCCCGCCGTCGACCGGTGCATCGTCTCGGGACGGCTGTCGTCGCGGCTCGTGCTCGAGCGCTGGGACATCCTCCGCGAGTTCGTGGTCTTCTCCAGCGTCGCCGACGCCCTCCAGGCGCGTACGTTCGCCGAGAGCGGGTACGGCAACGGCTGGGCCACTTCTGGCGACATGTCCGCCTGACGGCGCGACCCGCCGATAGGTTGCTCCGCGTGGAGCGTCGGATCTTCGGGTTGGAGAACGAGTACGGCGTCACGTGCACCCTCCGGGGCCAACGCCGGTTGAGCCCCGACGAGGTCGCCCGCTACCTGTTCCGACGTGTCGTGTCGTGGGGTCGCAGCTCCAACGTCTTCCTCGCCAACGGTGCGCGGCTCTACCTCGACGTCGGCTCGCACCCCGAGTACGCGACGCCGGAGTGCGACTCCCTGGTCGACCTCGTCACCCACGACAAGGCCGGCGAACGGATCCTCGAACAGCTCCTCGGCAGCGCCGAGCAGCGGCTGCGCGAGGAGGGGATCCGGGGAACCATCTACCTGTTCAAGAACAACACCGACTCGGCCGGCAACTCCTATGGCTGCCACGAGAACTACCTGACGAGTCGCCACGACGAGCTCGGCTCGTACTCCGAGCACCTCATCCCGTTCCTCGTCACCCGACAGATCTACGCCGGTGCCGGAAAGGTGCTCCAGACCGCGCGGGGCGCCGTGTTCTGCCTCTCGCAACGCGCCGAGCACATCTGGGAGGGCGTGAGTTCGGCGACCACGCGGAGCCGTCCCATCATCAACACCCGCGACGAGCCCCATGCCGACGCCGAGCGCTATCGACGGCTCCACGTCATCGTCGGCGACTCGAACATGAACGAGTACACCAACTACCTCAAGGTCGGGACCGTGGCGATCCTGCTCCGGATGCTCGAGGACCCCGCGGTCGTCATGCGGGACATGACGCTCGAGAACCCGATCCGAGCGATCCGGGAGATCAGCCACGACATCACCTGCACCAGGAAGGTGCGCCTGGCCAACGGCCGGGAGCTCACGGCCCTCGAGATCCAACAGACCTACCTCGACCGAGCCCTCCTCTACGCCGACCGCAAGGGGTTCCCCGAACAGGAACAACGGGCCCTCGACATGTGGGCACACGTGATGGACGGACTGCGCACCGACCCGCTCTCGCTGTCCCGCGAATGCGACTGGGTCACGAAGTACCACCTGATCGACCGATACCGGAACAAGCACGACCTGGCGCTCAATGCGCCGCGGGTCGGTCTGATCGACCTGCAGTACCACGACATCGACCGCAAGCGCGGGCTCTTCTACAAGCTCCAGGCCAACGGCCTGGTCGAGCGCATCACCGACGACCACGCGATCGAGGAGGCGGTCGACACGCCGCCGCAGACCACCCGCGCCCGGCTCCGTGGCGAGTTCATCCGACGGGCCAAGGAACGCAACCGTGACTACACGGTCGACTGGGTGCACCTGAAGCTCAACGACCAAGCGCAGCGGACCGTCCTGTGCAAGGACCCGTTCAAGGCGCAGGACGATCGCGTCGACCGGCTCATCGCCGGCCTCTGATCCCACCGTGCCAACCTTCCGCACCGGGCGGGTCGACGAGATCCTGTCCGAGCGTCCCGGACTCCAACGCGTGCTCGTCGACGGGGAGCGGGCCTACGTCCTCACCGGTCAGATCGGGCCGGTGGCCGTGGACGACCGCGTGGTGATCAACACCACGGCGGTCGACCTCGGACTCGGGACCGGGGGGTGGCACGTCATCCATTGGAACCTCTCGCGCGACGCGTGGTCCGAGCCCGGCCGCGGTCACATCATGAAGCTGCGATACACCAGCATCCAGAGCGACACGGGTGCGACCGAAGAGGAGGTCGACCCCGGCACCGAACTCGGCGGCGTGCCCGTCGTGGCCTGCTCACTCCACAGCCAGGTGCCGTTGGTGGCCGCCGCCTTTCTCGACCGTCACGCCGACGCCCGGGTCGTCTACGTGATGACCGATGGTGCCGCGCTGCCGCTGGTGTTGTCGGACCTGGTGGCATCGATGCGCGCCACCGGGCTCGTCCACGCCACGGTCACGGCCGGGCACGCCTTCGGCGGCGACCGGGAAGCGGTCTCGGTCCCGTCCGCCCTGGCCATCGCCGCGAACGTCGAACGCGCCGACCTCGTCGTCGTCGGCATGGGTCCCGGCGTGGTCGGCACCGACTCGGCGTTGGGCACGACCGCGGTCGAGGTCGCGGCGGTGCTCGACGCGACCGCGGCCCTCGGCGGCCGGCCCATCTGCTGCGTCCGGGCATCCGGCGCCGACGCGAGACCCCGCCACCAGGGTGCCAGTCACCATGTCGACACGATCCTGTCGCTGACCCGTAGCCGGGTCGAGGTGCCCTGCGTCGCCGGCGGGGAGGTCACGAACGCGGCGCACGACGTGCGCGTCGTCGATCCCGGCGACGTCCCGGCGCTCCTGACCCGACGCGGCATCCGGGTGACGTCCATGGGACGGGGACCCGAGGACGACCCCCTCTTCTACGCCTCGGCCGGTGCCGCCGGGATGGTTGCCGCCGGTGCCGCCACCGGTCGATAGCCTCCGCCGGGGTATGGCGGCAACCCCCAAGCTCGAGCGCCTGTTGGACCTGATCGCGGAGCTGCTCCACACCGAGCGCCCGCTCAGCGCGGAGGAGCTCCACGAACGCCTGCCCGGCTATCCCGAGGACCGGGACTCGTTCAAGCGTGCCTTCGAGCGCGACAAGGCCGACCTCCGCGAGATGGACATCCCGCTGCGGATCGAGCCGGTCCCGGGGACACACCCGCCACGCGACGGCTACCGGATCGACCAGGACGAGTACGGACTTCCCGATCCGGGACTCGAGTCGGACGAGCTGGCGGCGATCCACCTGGCCGCCACCGCCGTCCGCCTCGACGGGGCCAACGCCCAGCCGGGACTGCGCAAGCTCGGCGGCGCGGTGGTGGAGAACGATCCCGATCGGGGGACCGCGGTGCTCCCGTCGGCCCCCCACCTCGCCGACGTCTTCGAGGCGGTCGGTCAGCATCGGCAGCTCCGGTTCCGGTACCGCGACAAGGACCGTGTCGTCGACCCCTTCCGCCTGCACCACGAGCGTGGCCACTGGTACGTCCAGGGACACGACCACGCCGCGGGGGAGAGCCGCTCGTTCCGACTCGACCGGGTACAGGGAACGCTCGAGGCCGGTGACCCCGACTCGGTCGAGGTCGCCGTCGACGTCGACGCGCACCCGATCCGCCTGGATGCCTGGGCGTTGGGCGACGACGAACCGATCGAGGCGACCGTGCGCGTCGACCCACCGCAAGCGGCGCTCGCGGCCCGGGTGGTCGGCACGTCGGCCGACGCGACGTGGGACGACGACGGCAGCGTCGTGCTCCGGCTCGGCGTGCGCCATCGCGACGGCTTCCGCAACTTCGTCCTCTCGTTCCTCGACGGCGCAGAGGTCCTCGAACCGCCGGAGCTCCGGGACGACATCGTCCGCTGGCTGGGCGCACTCGACGACGACGCGCCCGACGACGGGGCGGTCGGCTGATGGCGCGTCCGAGCGCGACCGATCGTCTGGCCCGGATCCTGTCGATGGTGCCGTGGATCGCCAGCCAGGACCAGCCGCGCATCGACGACGTGTGTGAGCGTTTCGACATCAGCCGCCAGGAGCTGGTGGCCGACCTCAACGTCGTGTTCGTCGTCGGTCTCCATCCGTACACGCCCGAGAGCCTCATCGAGGTGATCTTCGACGACGAGCACGTGTCGATCGACTACACGAACTTCTTCGAGCGGCCGCTCCGGCTGACCCGCGGCGAGGCCTTGGCCATCCTCACGGCCGGCATCGCCGCGACGACCCAACCCGGGCACGATCCGGAAGGGCCCCTGGCGCGCGGTCTGGCCAAGGTCGCCGCCGTCCTCGACATCGACCTCGACGACGACCTCGGCGTCGTCGTGGACGATCGCGTCGCCGCCACGGCGCAGTTGCTCGACCGAGCGATCCGTGAGCGTGCGGTCGTGCACCTCGGGTACTTCAGCCACTCGCGCAACGAGCGGACCGAACGAGACGTCGAGCCGCGCCGCGTGTTCGCGTCGGACGGCGCGTGGTATCTCGACGCCCATTGCCGCGCCACCGACGAGGACCGGGTGTTCCGACTCGATCGCATCGTCGAGGCGGCGGCGACCGCCGAGCGCTTCGACCCCGGCCCCGAGCCCACCCGCGCGGTCGCCTTCCTGGCGTCACCGGAGCTTCCCCGGGTGGTGGTCGAGGTCGGACCAGAACATCGCTGGTTGATCGATCGGTATCCGACCGAGCAGGTGGAGGAACTGTCGTCGGGCAGGACGCGGGTCGAACTCGTCGTGAGCGCCCGACCCTGGCTCGAGCGACTGCTGCTCCAACTCGGACCGGACGCGTCCCTGGTCGAGGCGCCGGCCGAACTCCAGGGGTCCGCGGCGGCGGCTGCGTCGCGGATTCTCGCCCGCTATCGCGCCCAGTGACCGCGGCACCACGTCGACCGGCTTGTACGATCGCTCGACTGTGACCGATCCGACTCCCACCGACGCCACGATCGACGTCGACGACGACGGCACGGTCGAACCGGACGACGGACGCATGTCCCGATCGGTGCGGTCCGCCATCGAGTGGGGTGCGGTCATCGTCGGGGCACTGGTGATCGCCCTGGTGGTGAAGGTCTTCTTGATCCAGGCCTTCTACATCCCGTCCGAGTCGATGTACCCCACGCTCAAGATCAGCGATCGGGTCCTGGTCAACAAACTCGACCGCAGTGTCAGCAGCATCGACCGCGGCGACGTCATCGTCTTCGACCGCCCCGGCGGAGCGGGTTCGGACGGCATCTCGGAGCTGATCAAACGGGTGATCGCCCTGCCCGGCGAGACCATCGAGGCCACGGACGGTCGGATCAAGATCAACGGCGAGTTCATCGACGAGGACTACCTGCCCGACGGCATGACCACCTCGACGTTCGGCCCCGAGACGGTTCCGGAAGGGCATGTGTGGGTCATGGGCGACAACCGCGGGGCATCGGACGACTCGCGCCGGTTCAAGTTCATCCCCGAAGAGGACATCGTCGGCACGGCCTTCGTGATCATCTGGCCCATCGGCGACGTCACGACGCTCTGACGCTCAGGCACGCCATTCGTCTCGGCCGCTCCGCGCGGCCGTGGAGGAGACCACCCGGAACTCGTGGGGGACGTCGAGGACCTGGTCTCGCACGGACGTCGGCAGTCGCACCCCGGCACGGGGAACGATCGCCAGTGTCGGCAGCCGTGCCAACGCTGCGTCACGTGCCTCGTTCGAGTCCCCGTAGTACCGGGGGTCATGGAGCTGGTGCCACTTGTCGGCGCCGACGACGAGGAGGTCGTACCCGTGGGCGATGTCGACGAGGAGCTGTGCCTGCGTGACCAGGGGCCGGATCCACGGGCGACGGATCCGGTGGGACTCGATGACGGCCACACGGTCGGGGACCGGCCGATGGGCCCGCCCCTCCTTGTCCAGCGCCTGGTGCGAGATCACGAGGTCGACGCCGGCCGCGTCGTGTTGCTCGCGTACGGCATCGGCGATCGCCACATGGGCGATCGTGAGCGGGTCGAAGGACCCGGGGAACACGACCCTGCTCACCGCCCGACCCTGCGCACAGCCGTGCTCACGGCCCGGCGACGCGGGCCATGGCGTCGACCATGCGGTCGACGTGATCGGAGAACACGCCGTCGATGCCCATGGACAGGAGCTTGTCGAGGATGCGTGGCTGTTGGGCGTCCCACCCGAAACACTCGATGCCGAAGCGGTGGAACAACGTCGTGAGCCCCGCGCTCCAGTCGCTGTGGTGCATGTTCAGCACCTCGATGCCGGCGTTGCGGAGTGACATCGCACGGCGTTCGGGACCCTCGGGGATGCGTTTCATGCGGGTCGAGTCGACCAGGTGGATGGCGTCGGACCGCGCCCGCCACGTCGCCACCAGCTCCCAGTCGGGGTGACACAGCCACAGGCGCTCGTCGGCACCGCACGCCTCGGCGACCTCGACCGTGGCCGTGAACGCTGCCGGGTCCTTGACGTCGAGAGACAGGGGGATGTCGACGCCGACCGTTTCGTAGAGCTCACGGAGCGATGGGATGTGGGGTGGGAGGTCGGCACGGTCGACGGAGCGG
Organism: Acidimicrobiales bacterium; assembly: GCA_041601775.1. Classification (GTDB taxonomy): domain Bacteria; phylum Actinomycetota; class Acidimicrobiia; order Acidimicrobiales; family Salinilacustritrichaceae; genus Salinilacustrithrix. The sequence goes on along the minus strand of JBFIHN010000003.1, from coordinate 3,732 downwards.
ATCGGTGTCCGCCGGAGACGCCCGACGACCCCGTCGTGGTCGAGGACGGGCACGCCGTCTGCGGTGAGCCAGACATCGCTCTCGAGGCCGGTGGCACCGAGTCGGAGGCCCAAGGTGAAAGCCTCGAGCGTGTTCTCGGCGGCGTGCGCACGCGCACCGCGGTGCGCGAAGGCGATCGGTGACTGACGCAGCGGCACGACTCGCGGCATCGGGCAAGCCTGGCAGTCGGCGCAGATCTCCCAGGAATCGCTCAAGCCCCGGCGGTCGAAGGCCGATGGTTGTAGAAGCAGAGGGAGAGCCGGGAGGGCTTGGAGTGGCAACACGAATTCGAGCGAGCTGCAGCGACTGTGGAGACGTCGAACTGTGCGTGACCGACGTCGAGGTGCGGGTGTGCGCCGGCGACACCGCCGGGAGCTACGTGTTCCGTTGCCCGCGCTGTGACATGGCGGTCGTCAAGGCCGCCGAGGCCCGCGTGGTCGATCTCCTCCTCGCCTCTGGGGTGTCGCTCACCACGTGGACCGCCCCGGCGGAGCTCCACGAGGCCCGAACCGACGGTCCGTCGTTCACACACGACGACCTCCTCGACTTCCACGACCAGCTCGACCAGGACGACTGGTTCGACCGACTCGTCGAGTGCATGGCGGACGGCAACACCGAAGGCTCCGAGCACGCCTGACCGGGGCCGGATCGAAGGCCGGGGCGAAGGGGTCCGAGCGCCGTCGGCGACGTCCGGGCGTCCCCGACCGCCGTTACACTCCGATCCATGTTCAACGTCGGCGGCATGGAGCTGCTCGTCATCGGGCTCGTCGCGCTCATCGTGCTCGGCCCGGACAAGCTCCCGGGCGCCATCCGCCAGGTGGGACAGGTGGTCGGTGAACTCCGGCGCATCTCGAGCAGCTTCCAGACCGACCTGAAGGGTGCCCTCTCCGACGCCGAGCGCGAGGCCGAGGCGGAGCGCCGGGCCAACGCCGCAGGTCCGGCGTCCGACACGCCCGATCCGGGCGCGGCACGAGCAGCGGCCCACGCCGAGCTCGCCGCCGCCGAGGCAGCACTCGACGAGACCGAGACGTCATCCGACACGGATGTCGGCTCCGAAGCTCCCGTTGAGGCATCATCGTCGGACACCGACGAGGACTCCTCACGCGCCGCTTCCTGATCCGGGGGTGGATCGTGGTCCGATCATCCCCCCAGAACCGCCGATGACGCGGCAGGAGCAGTAGATGGCCAAGACAGTCGACGACGGGCGGATGCCGTTGCTCGAGCATCTGGGCGAGCTGCGCGATCGCCTCGTGAAGATCGCCGTCGCCGTGGTGATCGGGGCCCTGGTCGCTTGGTTCCTCTATCCATACATCTTCGACATCCTCCTCGAGCCGTACTGCGACCTGCAGGGAACGAGCGTCGACGACTGTCGCCTCCTCCAGACCGAGCCGCTCGAGGGATTCTCGGTCCGGTTGAAGATCGCCGGCTATGGCGGCGTCGCCTTGGCGATGCCCGTCATCCTCTGGCAGATCTGGCGCTTCATCACGCCGGGGCTCCACTCGCACGAGAAGAAGTACGCGATCCCCTTCGTCGTGAGCGCGCTGGCCCTTTTCATCATGGGCGCCGCACTGGCGTACTACACCCTCCCGCGTGCCCTCGACTTCCTGGTCAACATCGGTGGCGAGAACCTGCAGACCCAGTTCCGGCCCGCGCCCTACTTCCAGTTGATCACCTACATGATGTTGGCGTTCGGCGCCGGCTTCGAGTTCCCCGTGATCCTGGTGTTCCTCCAGTTGGCCGGCGTCGTGTCCGCCAAGAACCTGCGCAGTGTCCGCCGGTACGCCATCGTCGGCATCGTCATCCTCGTGGCGGTCCTCACGCCGTCGGGCGACCCCTACAGCCTCGGGATCCTGTCGATCCCGATGCTCTTCTTCTACGAGGCCGCGATCCTCATCGGGTCGCTCCTCACCCGGAAGCGACGAAAGGCCGAGGTCGTCGACAGCTGATGGCCCCGCCACGCCCCGGACCGAGCGTCGCCGCGCTCGTCGACGACCTGGGCTTCCCCCTCGATCGATTCCAACGGGACGCGGCCGACGCGATCGACGCCGGCCGATCCGTCCTCGTCGCCGCACCCACCGGCGCGGGGAAGACGGTCGTCGCCGAGTACGCCGTCGCCGACGCGCTCGACCACGGGCAGCGCGCGTTCTACACCACCCCGATCAAGGCGCTGTCGAACCAGAAGTTCGGCGAACTGCGCGCTCGCTATGGCGCCGGCCGCGCCGGCCTGCTGACGGGGGACAACTCGATCGACGGCGATGCTCCGGTGGTGGTCATGACCACCGAGGTGCTCCGCAACATGATCTACAGCGGGCGGCCTCTCGACGACCTCGGGGTCGTCGTGCTCGACGAGGTCCACTACCTCCAGAACTCCTTCCGTGGACCGGTGTGGGAAGAGGTCATCGTGCACCTCCCCGAGCACGTCCGGCTCGTGTGCCTGTCGGCCACGGTCTCCAACGTCGACGACATCGGCGACTGGCTGACCACCGTCCGCGGGCCGACCGACGTGGTCGTCGAGCGCGAGCGACCGGTGAGCCTGACCAACACCTACCTCGTCGGCGACAAGTCCGGGGGTCGCCTCCGGCTGCTCGACACGCTGGTCGACGGTCGACCGAACCCGGAGGGCGCCCGCTTCGACGTCGACCGGGACCAGGACTCCGGCCGCCACCGGGGCCGGGGACGCAGCGGCGGGAACCGACGGCGTTGGTTCACCCCCAATCGTCTCGAGGTGCTCCAGGTCCTCGAGGACGCCGACCTGCTGCCCGCGATCGTCTTCATCTTCAGCCGGGCGGCCTGCGACGACGCCGTGAAGGCGTGCCTCGACGCCGGCGTGCGTCTCACCACCCGGGACGAGCGGCGCCGCATCCGTGCCATCGCCGACCGGCATCTCACGGTCCTCGAGGACGCGGACTTCCGCGCGCTCGGCGGCGAGCGCTGGCTCCGGGGGCTCGAAGCCGGGGTTGCGTCGCACCATGCCGGGCACGTGCCACCGTTCAAGGAAGCGGTCGAAGCCTGCTTCGCCGAAGGTCTGGTCAAGCTCGTCTTCGCCACCGAGACGCTGGCGCTGGGCATCAACATGCCGGCCCGATCGGTCGTGATCGAGCGGATGACGAAGTTCAACGGGGAGTCGCGGGCGTTCCTGACGCCCGCCGAGTACACGCAGCTCACCGGACGCGCCGGACGGCGGGGAATCGACACCCACGGCACCGCGGTGGTCCTGTGGTCGCCGTTCGTCTCGTTCGCACAGATCGCGGGTCTGGCCAGCAGCCGGAGCTTCGTGCTCCGGTCGGCCTTCCGGCCGACCTACAACATGGCGGTCAACCTGATCCGTCGCCACGACCGCGAGAGCGCACGGCGGCTGCTGAACCAGTCGCTCGCGCAGTATCAGGCCGACCGTGCCGTGGTCGTCACCGAGCGCCGTCTGGTGAAGCGACGCGCCGCCCTCGACCAACTCCTGGACGAGGCGACCTGCGAGCTCGGAGACGTGGTCGAGTACCGCGATCTCGCGCAGACCGATCTGCCGCGTCGAGAACGTCGCCGCCGGCTCGAGGCTCGTCTCGACGACCTGACCCCGGGCGACGTCATCGCACTCGAGGACCAGCCGCGGGTCGTGGTGTTGTCGGTCGCTCATCGCTCGGGTGAGCGCATCCAGGTGAAGGTCGTGTCACCGGACGGCCACGCATTCACGGTGGGCAT
>JBFIHN010000002.1:0-26022 GCA_041601775.1 Acidimicrobiales bacterium | reverse complement strand
GCGGACCGGGGCCACGTCGAGCGCATCGAGACCCACCGCGTCCGCCGCCCGGCCGAGTGGCACACGATCGAGTGCCCCGACCCCACCACGCTCCACCAGGTCCTCCGCGACGTGAGCGGCACCGTGCTCCTGGACTCGATCGGTACCTGGGTCAGCGACCACCCCGGACTCGATCCCGACCCGCAGGCCCTCGTCGACGCGCTGGTCGTCCGTCGGGGCGACACCATCGTCGTGAGCGAGGAGGTGGGCCTCGCGCCCCATGCGCCGACCGAGGCGGGGCGACACTTCGCCGACGCCGTCGGCAGCGTCAACCAGGCCGTCTCGGCGGTGGCCGACCGCGCCGTGCTCGTGGTCGCGGGCCGAGCGCTCGAACTCCCCCCACCGGCATGCTGAGCGCACTCGGCTTCCTCACCATCGTTCCGGGAACGCATCGTCCCGACCGCACGACGCTGCGGTGGTTCCCGGTCGTCGGTGCACTGCTCGGCGCCACGCTGGCGACGGTCTGGATCGCCGCCAACGCCGTCTTCTCACCGGCCGTCGCCGCGATCCTGGTCGTCGGCGCCGACCTCGCCCTGACCGGGATGCTCCACGTCGACGGCCTGGCCGACAGCGCAGACGGCCTGCTCCCCCACCTCGATCGCACTCGGCGTCTCGAGGTCATGCGCACACCGGATGTCGGCGCGTTCGCCCTCGCGATCGTCCCGGTCGTGCTGCTCGCCCGCTGGGTCGCGCTCGCCAGCGACCTGGTCGACCCCGAGGCCCTCGTCGCCGTATGGGTCGCGAGCCGCACGGTGATGGCCGCGACCCCCGCCGTCGTTCCCTATGCCCGGCCCCAGGGACTGGCGTCGCCGTTCTTGGCTGGAGCTCGACGCCGCTCGCTCTTGTGGCTCGTTCCCGCGGGGATCCTCCTCGTGGCCGCCCACCAACTGACCGGCCTGCTGGCGCTCGCCGTCGGCATCCTGGCCGCGATCGCGGTGCTCGAACGGGCACGACGCAGCCTCGGTGGTTTCACCGGCGACGTCCTGGGCGCCACCGCGGTGGTCATGGAGACGGCGATGCTGCTCGTCCTCACGGCACGATGAGCCTCACCACCCGAGCTGCCGGAACCGCACTGGGTCTCGTCGCCTCGCGCCTGCTCCCGCGGCTGGGCGACGACGTCCACCCCGTCGCCCGGTTCGGTTCCACGATGTCGGGGATCGAACGGCAGCTGTGGCGTGACGAACGGGGGGCTGGCGTGGTGTACGCCATGGTCGGCGCGACGATCGCGGCGGCCACCGCCCGGACGGCACGCTCGACGGCGGTGACGGTCGCCATCTGCGCCAGCGGCGCGCAGCTGCGCGCCACGGCGGCCGAGATCGCGACGCTGCTCGAACGATGCGACACGTCCGGTGCCCGGGCCGTGCTGCCCGCGCTCGTCGGCCGGGATCCGTCGACACTCGACGACTCCGGCATCGCCGCTGCGGCCATCGAGTCGGTCGCCGAGAACTCCGTCGACGCGGTGTTCGGCCCGGCGTTCTGGGGGGTCGTGGCCGGCGCCCCGGGTGCTGGCGTCCATCGTGCGCTGGACACCATGGACTCGATGGTCGGACGCCGCAACCTCCGGTACGAGAACTTCGGCTGGGCCGCGGCGCGCGCCGACGACGTCGCCAACTTCGTGCCGGCCCGGCTGTTCGCCGGCGCCGTCGCCGTCGTCTCCTCCCATCGACGGCACGGCGTGGTCGCCGCCGTGCGTCGTGACGCGTCGGCGCATCCGTCGCCCAATGCCGGCGTGGCCGAGGCGGCCATGGCGGGGGCGCTCGGCGTCGAGCTCGGCGGCCCGCTCCGGTACGGCGACGACGTCGAGGACCGCCCGACGCTCGGCTCGGGACCGCGCCCGTCCACCAGCGACATCCGACGAGCGGTCGACCTCGCTCGACGAACCGAAGACCTGCTGATCGCTGCCCTCGCCGCGGTCGCCGTCGCCTCGTTCCTCCGGGGGCGACGATGAGCCTGCTCCCTCCGGGCGCCCACGGTGGTGACGCCCATCGACTGGCGCACCTCCTCGGCCGCGACCCGAAGGAGATCCTCGACCTGTCGGCCTCGCTCAATCCGGTCGCCCCCGACTGCACGAAGGCCCTCGTCTCGGCCCTCGACGACCTCGACCACTACCCCGATGACACGACGGCAACGCAGGCGCTCGCCGAGACCATGGGTGTGGACCCGGGCCGTCTCGTGCTCACGAACGGGGGCGCGGAGGCCATCGCCCTGGTCGCGCAACGACAGCCGACCGGGTGGGCCGAGGAGTGCGAGTTCGGGCTGTACCGCCGCCACCTCCGGACGCTCGACCGCAACGCTCCTCGGTGGCGATCCGACCCCCACAACCCGACCGGCCGTCTCCTCGACCCGGGCGACGATGCCGCCGTCCGGGACGAGGCGTTCTACCTGCTGGCCACCGGCACCTGGACCCGCGGCGACGAGGGGGTGACCGTCGTCGGATCGCTCACCAAGGCCTGGTCGCTGCCGGGCCTGCGGATCGGGTACGTGCTCGCCGCCGATGCCGACGAGGCCGACGCGGTGCGACGCCTCCGTCCCCGATGGTCGGTGAACGGTCTCGTGTGCGCGGCGCTGCCCCGGTTGCTCGCGTCCGCCGACCCCATCCGGTGGCGCGACGGTATCGCGGCGCTGCGGGGCGAACTGGTCCTGGTCCTGCAAGACCACGGCATCGAACCCGAACACTCCGACGTCAACTACCTGTGGGTGCCGCACGCGCCGGGGCTCCGCGAACGACTGCTCGGCGACGGCATCCTCCTGCGCGACGGCGCGAGCTTCGGCCGGCCCGATGCCGTGCGCATCGCGGTGCCCGACGCCGATGGCCTCGACCGCCTGGCCCAGGCACTCGACCGCGCCCGACCACCGATCTGAGGAACCACCATGCCCGAGATCCCCGACTCGTCACTCGACGACCTCGTCGCCCGCGTCATCCCTGGCGCCGCCGACCCGACCTACACGGCCGCGGCCGACGAGGCCATCGGGCGATGGAACACCCGCGCCAAGCCTCCCGGGTCGCTGGGCCGGATCGAGACCCTCGCGACACGGGTCGCCGCCATCACCGGGACCTGCCCACCGGACGTGCCGCAGAACCCTGCCGTGGTGGTCTTCGCCGGCGACCACGGCGTGGTGGCCGACGGTGCGAGCGCGTGGCCGAGTGACGTCACCGGCTTCATGGTCGAGACCATGGCCGGGGGTGGCGCCGCGATCAACGCGTTCGCCGCCACCGTCGGCGCGAGCGTCAGCCTCGTCGACGTCGGGGTCGCCACCGACCTGTCACACCTCGATGCGGTCGTCGACGCCAAGGTGCGGGCGGGGACGGCGAGCCTCGCGTCGGGACCCGCGATGACCCGCGACGAGGCGCTGACGGCGATCGGCGTCGGAGCCGCAGCGGCACGGGTGACCATCGAGGACGGTGGCGACCTGCTGGTCGGCGGCGACATGGGCATCGGCAACACCACGCCGTCGGCTGCGCTGATCGCCTGGTTCACCGGGCAGCCTGCCGGGGTGCTCGTGGGCCCCGGTGCCGGGAGCGACGAGTCCGGCATGGCCCGCAAGCGTGCGATCATCGAGGCGGCGATGGCACGCATCGCCGGCGACGCCGATCCCCTCGACGTGCTCGCCGAGATCGGAGGGCTCGAGATCGCCGCCCTGGTCGGCTTCCACCTGGGCGCGGCAGCGGCTCGGGTCCCCGTCATCGTCGACGGGGTCATCGCCGGCGCGGCGCTGTGCGTCGCCGACGCACTCGCACCGGGCACTGCGTCCCGCGTGATCGCCGGTCACCGGTCCACCGAGCCGGCAGCCACGGCGGCGCTCGACCACCTGGGGCTCCACCCGGTGCTCGATCTCGACCTCCGTCTCGGCGAGGGCACCGGGGCCTGTCTCGCGGTGCCGATGGTGCAGGCGGCCTGCCGCGCGCTGCGCGACATGGCCGACCTGCCGAGTTAGCTCACGCCGATGAAGCGCATGGCCTCGTAGCGGGTGGCCGTGTTGCTGCGGAAGAGCCCACGGACCGCCGAGGTGATGGTGGTCGAACCGGGCTTGCGCACACCTCGCATCGACATGCACAGATGCTCGGCCTCGACGACCACGAGCACGCCCTTGGGTTCGAGGACCCGGTCGAGCGCGTCGGCGATCTGGACGGTGAGCCGCTCCTGCACCTGCGGCCGCTTGGCGTAGACATCGGCCAGGCGGGCCAGCTTGGACAGACCGGTGATCCGGCCGTTGTCGTTGGGGATGTAGGCGATGTGCGCGTTCCCGATGAACGGGATCAGGTGGTGTTCGCATGCCGAGTAGATCGGGATGTCGCGCACCATGACCATCTCGTCGTGATCGGCCTCGAAGGTCGTCTTGAGATGCCGGTCGGGCGTGTCGTGGAGACCGGCGAAGATCTCGGCGTACATGCGGGCGACCCGGGCCGGCGTGTCGAGCAGCCCGTCACGTTCGGGGTCCTCACCGACGGCGGCGAGGATCTCGCGCACGGCGGCCTCGATACGCGGCTGGTCGATCTCGGGCGCGAGCGTCGGGCGCTCGTCTTCGGGAGCGGTCATGTGCCGGACGTTCCCGGGCGGAGGCGTGACCAGCGCCGTGAGCGTGGCGCCTTCACCGGCTCGGGAGCCACGTTCGGTTCGGCCTGGACCCGCTCCGAGGCGACCACGGCGGGAGCACCGGCGTCGACCGCCGGAGCCGGCAGGTCCGCCGCCTCGGTGTGCTCCAGTGCCGAAGGGTCGGGATCGACCCAGGTCTCGATGTCGCCGAAGATCCGCTCGAGTTCGCCATCGTCGAGAGTCTCCTTGTCGAGCATCTCGGTCGCCAACTTGTCGAGCGTCGACCGGTAGGCGGTGAGGATCGCCTCGGCCCGGTCGTGGGCGTTGCTGATGAGGGTCCGGATCTCCTCGTCGATGGTCGCAGCCACCGAGTCGGAGTAGTTGGCTTCGTGGCCGTACTCCTTGCCGAGGAAGATCTCGCCCTGCTTCGCGCCCAGCGCCAACGGTCCGACGTTGTCGCTCATGCCGTAGGCGGTGACCATGGCCCTGGCGATCTCGGTCGCCTTCTCGATGTCGTCGGCGGCACCGGTCGTGATCTCGCCGAACACGACCTCTTCGGCCGTGCGCCCACCGAGCAGCATCGCCAGGCGATCGACGAGTTCGGACTTGGTGTGGGTGTAGCGGTCCTCGACCGGGAGGGCCAACGTCCAGCCCAACGCCCGACCGCGGGCGACGATCGACACCTTGTGGATCGGGTCGCAGTGTTCGAGCACGTGGCCCACGAGCGCGTGGCCGCCCTCGTGGTAGGCGGTGACCCTGCGTTCCTTGTCGGACATGACCCGGGTCTTGCGCTCGGGTCCGGCGAGGACCCGATCGATCGCCGACTCGACCGTCATCATGTCGATGGTCTGGACCGAGTTGCGGGCCGCCATCAGCGCCGCCTCGTTCATGAGGTTGGCCAGGTCGGCGCCGGTGAAGCCGGGCGTCCGACGGGCGATGACCGAGTTGTCGACGTCGTCGGCCAACGGCTTGCCCTTGGAGTGCACGTCGAGGATCGCCTTGCGTCCCTCGAGGTCCGGTCGGTCGACGACGATCTGACGGTCGAAGCGTCCCGGTCGCAGCAGCGCCGGATCGAGGATGTCGGGACGGTTGGTGGCCGCGATGAGGATCACGCCGGTCTGGGCCTCGAAGCCGTCCATCTCGACGAGCATCTGGTTGAGCGTCTGCTCCCGCTCGTCGTGTCCGCCGCCCATGCCGGCACCACGGTGGCGGCCGACGGCGTCGATCTCGTCGATGAAGACGATCGCCGGCGCCTGGGCCTTCGCCTGCTCGAACAGGTCGCGGACGCGGGAGGCGCCGACGCCGACGAACATCTCGACGAAGTCGGAACCGGAGATCGAGAAGAAGGGCGCACCGGCCTCGCCGGCCACGGCGCGGGCCAGCAGGGTCTTGCCGGTTCCCGGAGGCCCGACCAGCAAGACGCCACGGGGGATCTTGGCCCCGATGGCATGGAACTTGGCCGGATCCTGGAGGAAGTCCTTGATCTCGCGCAGTTCCTCGACGGCTTCCTCGGCCCCGGCCACGTCGGCGAAGGTGACACGGGGCTGGTCCTTGTTGAACTGCTTCGCCTTCGCCTTGCCGAACTGCATGACGCGACTGCCGCCACCCTGCATGGCGTTGATGACGAAGAGGAACAGGCCGAAGAGGATCAGCAACGGCAGGAGGCTGAACAGCAGCGAGACCCAGATGGACTCCTGCTGCTGGTCGGTCTCGATGTCGATCGACGGGCGGGCGTCGGACAGCTCGCTGGTGAGTTCGTCGGCGAACTCCGCCGGATACGAGACCTTGTACTTCGTGCCGTCCTCGAGCTCACCGGTGACCTCGTGACTGCGGTCCTTGATGGTCGCGGTCTCGACGTCGCCGTCGGCCACCGCCTCACGGAACGCGTTGAGGTCGAAGTCCTCGACGTCGGGGCTCTGGCGCAGGAACGTGCCGCCGACGAAGACGGCGACGACGATGATGGCGATCCAGAGGAATGTGGAGCGGCGGAAACGTTTCATGGGAATCCGGAGATGTTACCGGGACGATCGCGCAATGGCCCGCGGCCGAAGCTCACTCGGCGCCGAGGTAGTTCCTGATGTCGGGGAGGTTCCGGTACCGCTCCGCCACGTCCAGGCCGTAGCCGATCACGAACGCCGGCGGGATCCGGAAGCCGATGTAGCGCAGGTCCACGTCGGCCTCCTGGTTGCCCTCACGCACGAACAGTGCGCACACCTCGAGCGAGGCCGGTTGGCGTGCCCGCAGGGTCTTGCGCAGGTACCGCAGGGTCAGCCCCGAGTCGATGATGTCCTCGACGATGATGACGTGGCGATCGGCGAGGTCGATGTCGAGGTCCTTGACGATCCGGACGACGCCCGACGACCGCGTGCTCGCCCCGTAGGACGACACCGCCATGAAGTCGACCTCGACGGGCACGTCGATGGCCCGGGCGAGATCGGCCATGAAGATGAACGCCCCCTTGAGGACCGCGATGAGGAGCGGGTTCTTGCCCTCGTAGTCCTCGGCGATCTCCTTGCCGAGTTCGGCGATGCGCGCCCGCAACTCGTCTGCCGTGACCAGCACGTCGCCGATGAGTTCGTCTCGCTGTTCAGCCACGCGCGGTGAACCTAGCCGCGCGCTCGGAGCGGGCTCGCCTCGAGCCGCTGGTTCGATCGACGAACTTCGAGTCCCCCGCCCACCTGTGCTGCCACCGCGTCGCCCCGGGCCACGCCCAGGACCCGATCGACCGACGCCAGATCCGGCGGATGACCGTCGGGGTCCTGGTGCCGTAGCCACCCGCGCACCGCGCGGCGGGCCAGCGGCACCGGAGCGGCGGCGAGCGCCCGGGCGTCGGTGGGGTCGAGCCCCGCCGCCAGTCCCTCGAGGTACTCGACGTCGGTGGCCACCACCTGCGCCGACCGGGCCAGGACCGCACGCACGTCTCGCTCGGCGACGTCGTCGAGCAGCGGAAGGACCTCGTGGCGGATCCGGTTCCGGCGAAAGCGCACGTCGGCGTTGGTCGGGTCCCGGACGGGGTCGAGACCCAGTTCCCCGCAGATGGCCTCGGTCTCGGCCCGTCGGAGGCCGAGGATCGGATGGCGAGCGGGCGTCATGCCCCGGAGCCCGTCGAGACCGGTACCCCGCAGGAGCGCGAGGACCACGGTCTCGGCTTGGTCGTCGAGCGTGTGTCCGAAGAGCGCGTCGGCGGGGAGGACGCGGCGACGGGCCCGCCGTGCTCGGGCCTCGAGGTCACCGCCGGGCTCGACGGTGACCCGCTCCGCCCGGAAGCCGGCGCCGAAGCGGGCGGCGGCCGCAGCCACCACCCGGGCCTCGTCGGCGCTGCCCGGCCGGAGGCCGTGATCGACGTGTACCGCGGTCACCCGCAGCCCGGCATCGATCGCGAGCACCAACAACGCGAGCGAGTCGGCGCCACCCGACACGGCGCAGGTGGCCGCGGTCCCCCGGTCCGGGAACGTGCAGCGGTCGCGTACCGCGGTGACGCAGCGGCCGAGGTCAACCACGACGACCCGTCGATCGTCTCAGTCGTCGACGACGACGAGCGTGCCGCCGCGCAACATGTCGAGCACCACGGGCACGCTGTCGATGCCCAGGGTGCGTGCGCTCCGCCGGAGGCTGGCGTAGACGTTGGCGCGGCTGACACCGAGGGTGGCCGCAGCGTTGACGACCGACGCAGTGTCGGCGACGACGCGCAGGATCTCCCGCTGGGTCGGGGTCAGCTCGGCGGTCACCAGGCGTCGCGGTGCGTCGTCGGGCTCGGCGGCCGGACGAGGCAGTCGTTCGAGCCCCGACAGGCGCGGTCGAGGCGCGTCGTCGACCGCGTCGGGGTCGATGCCCTTCTCGATCCGTGCGATCGCCGTGAGCGCGCCGGCCTGGGCCTGGAGTCGTTGCTGCGGCTCGGGATCGCCGGCGAGCACGTCGCGCACCGTGGTCAGGAGGTCGTCGGTGTCCACCGGCTTGACGAGGTAGCCGACGGCGCCGCCGACACCGCCACGCGCCTTCTCGATGTCGGCACCCAAGGACGTCACCATGATCACCCGCACGGTGGCGATGCGGTCGTCGAAATGGGACTTGAGCCGGTCGAGCACGGTCCAGCCGTCGACCTCGGGCATCATCACGTCGAGCAGGACCACGTCGGGCACCTCGACCTCCATCGCGGCGAGGGCGTCGTCGCCGTCCGCCGCCGTCATCACGAGGTGCCCGTCCGACTCGAGCGCCATCTGCGCGAGGTAGCGGATGTCGGGCTCGTCGTCGACGACCAGGATCGAGGCCATCAGGTCACGAGTTCCTCGGACAATCGGACCCGGTCGACCCATTCCTGCGGATCGCGGATCTCGGCGAGCGTCGGGAGCCAGCTCGGGCCCCGCCACGCCGGTTCGAGACCCGCCTTGCCGCCCGCCACACGCTCGACCTCGGCGATGAAGTCCTCGCCTTGTTGGTACTGGTTCAGCTTGGCCTCGAGACCCAGGATCCGCTGCACCGTGCGGTTGACCGCGTTCGCCGAGGCGCGGCGTTGCTGCAGGACGCGGGCGAAGCGATCCGCCGACGGGACGTGCGCGAGGCCGGCACGGTTCATGGTGACGTCGCCGTGGCCCTCGAGCAGGCTCATCAGTCCACCGATCTGGTCGAGCACGAGTCGCTGCTCCGGCGTCGCGAGGACGTGCGCGAGGCCGCCGTCGGCCATCGGACTCCGTCCGGCGCGCACCTCGTCGACGACCCGCTTCAGGGCCCGGAACAGCACCATCGGATCGACCGACGCCGACGAGAGCATCGAATCGATGAGCCCGAGGTAGTGCGAGCGCATCCACGGCACGCCGGTGAACTGCGCCCGGTGGGTGACCTCGTGGATGGCCAGCCACAGACGGAACTCACGGGGCGGGAACCCGAAGCGCTTCTCGAGCGACAACACGTTCGGCCCGACGTAGTAGACGGTGTCGCCCGTGTCGCCGGCACGATCGTCGTCGCCGGCAGCCATCAACAGGTCGTACTGGCCCAGGACACGGCCCGACATCCAGCCCAGGAGCATGCCCACCTCGGCCGCGGCCGCCGTCCGCATGACCACGGCACCGGGCCCGCCCACGCGGGACGAGAACCGATCGGTGACCGGCGACAGCAGACGCTGGAACGAGGCGATGTTCGCCCGCACCCAACCGGGCCGGTCGGTGACCTGCCCTCGCGCCGGGCCCGACAGGGACCGCAGTCCCGTCTCCGCCTCGACCAGTTCCTCGGCGAGTGCGGTCAGTTCTGCGAAATCCGCATCCAGCGAGTCGGCCAGGTAGGAGTCCGCGAATGGCTCTCGACCGGCGGCCCGAACGGCGATGCGTTCGGCCAGATCCCAGTCGACCAGGTCAGCCACGCTCTTGGTCGGCCCCCGGGTACTTCGGCTTGACGACCTTGTTCAGGTACCCGATCACGACCATGGCCGTCACGGGAACGACGGCGAAGGCCATCAGGACGACAGCGATCCAGAAGTGCCAGATGGGAGCTGCGAACATGGCTCGATCTTAGGACGATGGCTCGTGGCCGATGGCATCTGCGATCCGTGCCCGCAGGTCGTCGGTTGCCTTCTCACGGCACTTGCTCGACACGTAGGCCTTGATCTCGGCCTCGAAGTCGAACGCCTCGAAGCAGGGCGGGCACGCCTCGAGGTGCTGTTGGATCGCCGCCCGCTTGTCCTCGGTGCACTCGCCGTCGAGGAAGTGGTAGAGGTCGTGCAGCGCCTCGGAGCAATCGTGTTGTTCGGCCATCTCGTCAACTCCCGACATCGGCCGTGGCGAGTCCACGGGCGACGGCGAATTCATACAACTGCTTCTGGAGCGCTTTTCTTCCCCGATGCAGCCGCGACATCACGGTACCGATGGGGATGTCCAGGATCTCGGCGATCTCCTTGTACGAGAAACCCTCCACATCGGCGAGCAGGACGGCCATGCGGAAGTTCTCGGGGAGCGACTCCATCGCGTCCTTGACCTCCGACTCGGCGAAGAGGTCGAGGAGTTCCTCCTCGGCCGATCGACCGGCCGTCGCGGCCTCCAGACCGCCGAGGCGGCGGTACAGGTACAGGTCCTCGACCTCGGCCAGATCGGTCTCGTCGGGTCGACGCTGCTTCTTGCGGTAGATGTTGATGTAGGTGTTCGTGAGGATCCGGTAGAGCCAGGCCTTGAGGTTGGTCCCCTCGGTGAACCCACCGAAACCGCGGTACGCCTTGAGGTACGTCTCCTGCACCAGGTCCTCGGCATCGGACTTGTTGCGGGTCATCCGCATGGCCGCACCGTAGAGCGAGTCCATGAGCGGCATCGCCTGCTCGGAGAACGTCGCTTGGTCGGCCATCGCCTCCGACCCTATCTGGACCCCGCGGGATCGACCGGCTCGGCGACGGCCACCACGTTGCTCTCGTAGCTCCGGAACGAGGGGTTGAACTCGCCCCCGCACGTGATCATGACCAGCTGTTCGGGACCCGTACGGGAGAAGAGCTCCGGTGGCAACGCGTCCTTGCCGTACTCGGTCACGGCGGTGACCCGATAGCGACGGCTCGAGCCGTCGTCGAAGCGCACCACGACCTCGTCGCCGCCGGCGAGCCGACCGAGGCGACGGAAGACACCGTCGACGCCGTCGTAGGCGATGTGCGCGGCGAGCACCGCCGATCCGACCTCGCCCGGCGCCACGCCGAGTTCGTACCAACCGACGTCCTCGGCTCGGGGGATCTCCATCTCGCCGTTGGGTTCGAGTCCCACGGGGAGGATCGCCGCACCGTCGACGCCGAGATCCGGGATCGAGAGACCCGTGGGCCGTCGCGGCGCCCGGTGTTCGGCCGGGTCGTAGAGCGCCGAGTCGAGTCGCTCCGTGCGACCGGCGAGCGCCGAGCCCCCGGAGTCGTCGGCGCTCTCGGAGCGCTGATCGGGTTCCGGGAGCTCGGCGCCTTCGCTGGCCGGGGCGCTGCACGCGCCCACGGCCAGCAGGACGGCGGCCGACGCCACCAACAGACCGTGGCGACGGCTGCCCATGTCAGCGGGTGCGGGCCATCGCGACGCGACCGACCGGGACCGCAGCCGCCGCCAGGGCGGCGAAGGCCACGAGCGCGACCGGGAAGCCGGTGCCGCTGTCGCTGACCGGGCTGTTGCCGGTGTTCACCGCGCTGGGCACGGGGGTGGTCTCGGCGGCGGCGTCGTCTGCGGGGGCGGCGCCGAGGCCGGTGATCGACTCGGTGAGCACGGTCAGCGTCTCGTCCTCGAGCGAGCCGACGGCGTAGACGATGAGGCTGGTGCCGTCCTCGATGGCGAGGTCGGCGGGGCCGATCACGACGGGCTCGGTCTCGCCGGCCGGCACGACCGAAGCGCTGATGGTCCCGGCGGGCAGCGCTGCGGAGGCCTCGTTCGGGTTGGTGAGCCCCTCGAAGGCCGCGTCGCCGTTCGCGAGGACGTCGACGGCCGGAGCGGCTGCCGTGTGGCGCACGGTCAGGCGACCCTGGCCGGCGGCGATCGCCGAGGTGTCGTTCTCGAACACGGCGAGCGTCGGCGTCCCGTCCGCGTCGAGGTGGGCGATGATCGTGTAGTTGCCCGAGGCCGGCAACGCCGTGTCACCGGCGTCGATGGCCGTCGTGTCGGTTCCGGCGGCGTTGACCTGCAACCCGACGAGGGTCTCGCCGGCCAAGGACGAGAGGTCCTCGGTGTCGCCGGGCTGGAAGTCGGCGAAGACGACGTCACCGTCGACCAGGACGTCGACAGGTGTGTCGGGGATGCCGTGGATCAGGTGGATACGGGCATCCTCCTGGGCGTTGGCCGGGAGGGCCAGCACTGCGATGGTCGCCGCGGCGAGCACAGCGATGCGAACGATGATCTTCATTGGTCTCTCCATCTGAGTCAGCGGATGTGCATCATCTGGAGTACGGCTCGGACGGGAGCCCGGATGAAGGGTCTAGCGAAATCCGTGGTATGTCCCGTTTGCCACGTCGTCGAAACCGGACAGCACCACGCCCCCGTCGAACAGCGACCACAGCTGGCCCTGCACGACGATCGCCCGGGACGGGTATCGGCCCTCGACACGGACCGTCGCTCGCTCGGTGATGCCGGTGTCGGCGACGTCGAGCACGGTCATGCCGCCGCCGGTGCTCTCGTGCTGATTGGGGGTCGGCTCCTGGTACCGCTCGATCGGCAGGATCGCCGCCGACTCCGGTGCCCACCACAGGAATGCCTGCGGATCGTTCCCCGCCAGCGAGTACGCGTCGGGCTCGGTGTAGGTCTGCAGTTGCGTGGGGGCCGTCGGGTCGGACACGTCGAACAGCGAGACCAACAGACCCTGGTCTCGGCCCTCGAGGTCGGCGTCACGGCCGACACCGACGAGGCGTCCCTCACCCACCGGGTGGAGGTACGACGAGAACCCGGGGATCTTCAGCTCACCCACCGCTCGGGGCGCGGTCGGGTCGGCCAGGTCGATGACGTAGAGCGGATCGGTCTGGCGGAAGGTCACGACGTAGCCGACCGGCCCCATGAACCGGACGGACTGGATGGTCTCGGTCCGGCCCAGGCCACCGACCACACCGACCTCTGCCAGTTCGCCGTCGCGGAGCGCGAGGACGTGCACGCCGGACTCGCTCTCGTTGCGATCGTCCCACGGCGTTCCCTCGGTGGTCGCGACGCGCAGATGGCCGTCGTACTCCGACAGCGAGTACTGGTTGAGCGTGCTTCCCGGCACCTCGCCGGCGGCGACGTGGGTGGCCGCACCGTCTCCCCCGAGGTCGAAGGCGTGGATCGCCGTCGACCAGTCCTCGGACGAGATGGCGCCCTGCTGGTCGAACTGCACCCACTGGGTGGCCGCCACGTAGAGCGTCGACGTCGAGGCGTAGACGGTGCCGGCATCGGCCACGATCGTCGTGGTGTTCGCCGGATCGAAGCCACGGTCGAAGTCCACGCGGAGGATCGAGGTCTCACCGATGCCGGCGTTCACCTCGGGCAGCAGGACGTCGTCGCACTCCACGATCGCTCCCTCGATCGACGACGGCGCGTCGCCGTCGCCGCCGACGGTCGTCGTGCGGAACGACGGCAGCCAGTCGTCGATGCTCGATGCATCGACCGCATCGTCGATCGCCTGCTCCATCTCCCGTTCGTTCGACACCGGGGTGTCGAAGAGCTGGGGCGGCTGGGGGTAGGAACTGACCACGATCCGGGCGACACCGTCGACGACGCGGGTGTCCACGTGCTGTCCCTCGATCTCGGTCGTCTCGACGACGACCGGGGCCGTGCGGTCGGTCACGTCGATCAACTGGATCGTCATGCCCGCGGCGAACGACGGCGGGTCGACCGGCAGGGGGTCGGGTTCGACCGGCAGGGGAAGCGGCTCCGGGTCCTCGACCGGGGCAACGCCCGGGTCGCCGGGCTCGACGAGATCGTCGTCGAGCGGCGCCGGTTCGGCGACCGCGACGTCGTCGACGGGCATCGGGCCACCGAAGAAGCCCCCACCCCCCGAGATCGCCAGGAGGCGGTCGCCGGAGAGGAGGATCTGCGTGCCGTACGACGCCAGTGGCGTCCGGCTCAGGACCGCTGCGGTCGCGCCGTCGAGGATGACCAGTTCCTGCTGGTCGACGACGTAGACGTGGTCGCCGTCGTTCTCGACCGTGTCGGGTTCGTCGACGCCTTCCTCCTGCGTGTTCGTGTCCGACGACGCGCCATCACCGCCACGATCGGCGGATGGCGCGGCCGGGGACGCGAACCCGTCGTCACCGGAGTCCCCGACCGTTGCCGCGCCATCCTCGACCGCGACGTCGACCTCCATCCCGAAGCCCATGCCGCCTCGGAGGACGGTGGGAGCGAACGACTGGAACTCCTCGAGGACCTGGTCACAGCTCTGCCCTTCTCGCAGGAGGGTGGGGGCGTCGGACCGCACACCGAGGAAGAACGGGTTCCCGTCGCCGGCTGCTCGGGGGTCCGAGTCGCCGGAGGAACACGCGGCCACTGCCAGCGTCAACGCCGCCACCGTGGCC
Source organism: Acidimicrobiales bacterium (assembly GCA_041601775.1). Lineage (GTDB taxonomy): Bacteria > Actinomycetota > Acidimicrobiia > Acidimicrobiales > Salinilacustritrichaceae > Salinilacustrithrix. The sequence continues at coordinate 11,478 of JBFIHN010000002.1, read as the reverse complement.
GCTGCCCGCACACCCGTACCCGTCCGTGGAGTTCGCATGGTCATCCGACGACACGAGACCCGCACCCGGTTCCCGAGCCATCCGGATTCTCGTCCGCAAGGGCGAGAAAACGAGCCGCAGGCCAGACCGATGCGGAGCATCGGTCCGTTTCTTGCCCGCAAGGGCGAGAAAACGAGCCCGAAGCGAGAATTGAACTCGCGACCTACGCTTTACGAGAGCGTCGCTCTGCCAACTGAGCTATTCGGGCGGAGCCGTGCACGCTAGCGCGACCGGGCCGTCGCGCTGGAAGCCGATCCTCGCTCACAGCGGCGGCAGGCCGACGACGAGTCCTTGGAGCAGCAACAGCTCGTTCGGATTGCGATCGATCGCCTCGGCGGCGTCGCCCAGCCGGTCGATCGCATCGAGCAGCGGACCGGGATCGCCGACGGTCGCGAGACGGTCGCGGTACGTCGCGGCCATCATGGCCAACCCGAAACGGAGTTCGATGCGACGGTGGCGACGGACCTGGCGCTTGTGGCGTGTCTCGAGGTCCTTCAACGCTCCCCGGGGCAGACCCAGGTCCTCGATCTGTTGCGCGAGGTCTGCGGCCTCGGCGCGTTGGCGGGCGTCGACGGGTTCCTGCGCCGCGTCGATGTGCGCGATGACCTCGTCGACGAGCTGCGCGGCGGTCGAGCCCGAACCGTCGACCCGGAGCGGGATCGTCGACCAGGCGTTGCGTCGGACGTCGAGCGACGGGTCCTCCACCAGCAGTCGGGCGCGGAGCAGGTCGCCCGTCGACGCGGCAGCAGCCGCCGCTGCGGTGTCGGGTGTCGCCCCGGACGCGACCAGCGCGTCGATGATCGCATCCAGCGGAACCGCCCCGAGATCGATGCGCACGGCCCGGCTGGCGATGGGCACCAGCTCGGGTGGCACCTCCTCGGCGAGGATCACGAACACGGTGGAGCCGGACGGTTCCTCGATGGTCTTGAGGAGCACCGGGCCGGCCTGGTCGACCTTCTCGAACTCGGTCAACACCAGGACCTTGCGTCCTCCCTCGACCGGGCTGCGCGACGCCGCCTTGATGATGGCTTCGGCGTCCTTCACGAGGATGGCGAGCCCCTCGGGGGCGAACACGTGGAGGTCGGGGTGGCTCTCGTCGAGCGCCAGCCGCTGGGCCCGCTCGACGTCGGCACCACGCGACGCGGCATCGTTGCCGAGCAGGACCGCGGCGAACGCGGCGGCCAGGGCCCGTTTGCCCGATCCCATCGGCCCGACGAGCAGATACGCGTGCACCGGCTGCACGGCGGCCGCCTGCAGTTGGGCCACGGCGTGGTCCTGGCCGACGACGCCCGCCCACACGTCGACCGCCGACGTCGCGGTGGTGGAGTCGGTCGACGTCGTGGTCACGACGACCATCCTGCCCGATGCCGCCGTTGGTTCATCGACCCTCGACCAGGGCGGTGACCGCCGCCCAGATGTCGGTTTCGATGGCGTCGGCGGCCCGTGACGCGTCGATCACGAGCCATCGATCGGGGTCGGCTCCGGCCTGGGCCTGGAACCCGGCCCGGACTCGCTCGTGGAAACCGGCTTCCTCGGCCTCGAGGCGGTCGGGCGCCACGTCGTGGACCCGGGCGCGGGCGACCTCGACCGGGAGATCCAGGAACACCACCAGGTCGGGTTGGAGGCCACCCGTCGCCCACAGCGACAGGTCCCGTACCTGGGTCGGGTCCAGACCGCGCCCGTGGGCCTGGTAGGCGACCGACGAGTACAGGTAGCGGTCGGTGACGACGTGCCGACCGGCGGCGAGGGCCGGTTCGACCTCGGCGGCCACGTGCTCAGCGCGGTCGGCGGCCATCAGCAGCGCTTCGGTCCGGGGATCGAGGTCGCCGGTGGCCGGGTCGAGGAGGATCGAACGGATGGTCGCACCCGCGACGGTGGCACCGGGCTCGAAGGTGTGCACCGCATCGAGGCGTGCAGCCAACCGTCGCGCCTGCGTCGACTTCCCCGCCGCCTCGCCGCCCTCGAACGCGACGAACCTGCCCCGCGTGCCTGCCGTGGTCACGTCTCGGGGCCAGCGTCGCCGTCGCCACCCACGGACTTGGGCATGTCGACCATCTCCTTGCGGGCCGCGTCTCGCATCGACGACGCAGCGATGAAGCCCGCGGCGACGATGATCAGCCCGGCGGTCCACAGCGTCAAGACGACCCCGGGAACGGCGATCGCCGCGCCGAAGACGCTGATGTGGTTGTCCTCGAAGACCGCGTCGGAGAGCTCACCGAAGAGCTCGGACAGGAACGGCCCGACGGCGAAGGAGATCAGCACGCACAGCCGGACCAGCGTGTAGAGCGCCGAGAAGATCCGTCCGCGCAGGTCGTCTTCGACGTGTTCGTGGAGCATCGTGAACCCGAGCACGTAGACCGTCCCCGCGCACACGCCGAGGACGAACACGAAGACCGAGGCCAAGACGATCGCCGACATCGACGCGGCCGCCAGCAGCGAGCCGCCGGCCACGAAGACCGCGACGACGAACGCCCACTCCTTGGGCACGCGTTTCTGGAAGACCGAGATGGTCACGACGCCGCCGGCGACACCGAGGCCGAGCGCGAAGATCAACACGCCGAAGCCGGCCTGGCCCGAGCCGAGGACGTCCTCGGCGAACACCGGCCCGAGGGGCACGAGCATGCCGCCGCCGATGAGCCCGGTTGCGAGGCCGAGGTTCACCGATCGGACGACCGGGTTGATGAACACGAACTCCCACCCCTCGCGGAGCTCGCGCCACGCGGAGCCGAACTCGAGGCGTCGACCCGAGGTCCGGGTGCGCTCCTCCTTGCGCCGTCGCGGCAGGGGAAGGGAGTAGATCATCAGCGCCGACAGACCGAAGGTCGCAGCGTCGAAGTAGAACGCCAGACCCTCCGGGGTCCCGCGCAGGACCGTGAGGAGCTCGAAGTCCCCCAACCACTCGGATGCCTTGGCCAGCAGCGAGAAGATGCCGGCGGCGAGCGGGATGGTGCCGTAGGCCGCCACCAGCGACAGCGAGTTGGCGGTGGTCAGGTGGTCGGACGGGACGATGTGGGGGACCGACGCTTCCTTCGCCGGTGCCCACAGGAGCGTGAAGACCTCGAGGACCAGCGACGCGATGATGAGCCCGAGGATCGTGTCGACGAAGGGCAGTGTGGCCAGCACCAGCGCCCGTCCGATGTCGCACACCACCATGAGTCGTTTGCGGTTGAAGCGGTCGGCGAAGACCCCGGCGGCAGGCCCGAGGAAGAACCCCGGGACGATCCGGGCCGACATCACCAGGCCGATGGCCGCCTCGGGACGCTCCGGGCTCAGACGGGTCGCCAGTGCGGCGATCGCCAGGAAGCCGAGCCAGTCGCCGGTCGCCGACACCACCTGGGTGAGCCAGAGACGGAAGAACGCCGTCGACCCGAAGAGGCGGACATGCATGCGCGTCGGTTCCTGCGGATCGCCGACCGCGGGCATCGACAGCGTGGGAAGGTCTCCCTCGGCACTGGGGTCGCGGGGGTCCGCCATCACGTCACGACGTTAGAGACTGCGGGTGCGGGAACGGTCGATCGATCCGATCCTCGCACCTCACGTGGTCTTCTTCGCCGCAGATTTCTTCTTCGCCGCGGTCTTCTTCGCCGCGGTCTTCTTCTTGGCTGCCTTCTTCTTCGCGGGCTTCCGCTTGGCGGCCGTCTTCTTCTTGGGCGCCGTTTCGCGACGGATCTGGAGCAACTCCGATGCCCGCTCGATGGTGATCTCCTCGACCAGGTCGCCCTTCTTCAGGCTGGCGTTGGTCTCCCCGTCGGTGACGTAGGGCCCGAAACGGCCGTCCTTGACCACGACCGGCGCTTCGGTGACGAGGTCCTTGCCGAGCTCACGCAGCGGCGGCTTGGGCGCCGCCTGCCCGCGCCGACGCTTCGGCTCGGCGAAGAGCGCCTTGGCCCCCTCCATGGTGACGGTGAAGATCTGCTCCTCCGACTCGAGGGAACGCGAGTCGGCACCCTTGTCGTCACCCTTGGAGACGTAGGCGCCGTAGCGGCCGTTGCGAGCCAGGATCGGCAGGCCGGTCTCCTCGTCGATGCCGACCTCACGCGGGAGCGACAACAACTTGAGGGCGTCGTCGAGGGTGACGTCCTCGGGCTTCTGGTCCTTGAACAGCGACTCCATCTTCGGCTTGACGTCGTCGCCCAGGGTGTCGAAGTCGCCGAGTTGGACGTAGGGGCCGAAGCGGCCGGTCTTGACGTAGACGGGCAGTCCCGACTCGGGGTGCTCGCCGATCGGGACGTCGCCCTTGGGCGCGGCCAGCAGCTCGATCGCCTTCTCGAGCGTCAGCTCGTCCGGCGGGAGCCCTTCGGGGATCGACGCCGTGTCGTCCTCGCCCCGCTTCACGTAGGGGCCGTAGCGACCGGGCTTGGCGACGACCATCTGGCCGTTGTCGTCCATGCCCAGGGGGAAGGTGTTGACCTCGGCGGCGTCGACCTTCTCGAGCGCCTCTTCGACGGTGATGCCCAGGCCGTCTCGGCCCGTGGCGTCGTCACCGAACCAGAAGCGATGGAGCCACGGCACCCGCTGCTCGTCACCGGTGGCGATGCGGTCGAGGTCGTCCTCCATCTTGGCGGTGAACGCGTAGTCGACGTACTCGCCGAACTGGCGCTCCAACACGTTGACCACGGCGAAGGCCGTCCACGTCGGGACCAGCGCCGACCCCTTCTTGAAGACGTAGCCACGGTCCTGGATCGTGCCCATGATCGACGCGTAGGTGGAGGGACGGCCGATGCCGAGCTCCTCCATCCGCTTCACGAGCGACGCCTCGGTGAAGCGGGCCGGTGGGCTGGTGGTGTGACCGTCGGCGGTCAACGCAGGATCCGGCAGGGAGTCGCCCTCGGTGAGGTTCGGGAGCACCCGTTCCTCGTCGTCGCGCTCGTCCTCTTCGTCGGTGTCCTCGACGTAGGCCTTGAGGTAGCCGGGGAACGTGATCACGCGGCCACTGGCGCCGAACGTGCACCGGACCGACGGCGTTCCGTTGGTCGCGTCTTCCGTGGACACGGTGTCGGCGTTGATCCGCATCGAGATCGTGCGCCCGACGGCGTCCTCCATCTGCGACGCGACGGTGCGCTTCCAGATGAGGTCGTAGAGGGCGAGCTCGTCCTTGCGGAGCTCGACCTTCAGTTCGTCCGGGGTCTTGAACGCCTCACCCGACGGGCGGATGGCCTCGTGGGCCTCCTGCGCGTTCTTCGACTTGCCCTTGTAGGTGCGGGGCTCGGCGGGCACGTACTCGTCGCCGTAGAGCTCGCGTACCTGGGTGCGGGCGGCGTTGACCGCGGTGTCCGACAGCGTCGTGCTGTCGGTACGCATGTAGGTGATGTAGCCCTTCTCGTACAGACCCTGCGCGATGCGCATGATCTGACTGGCGGACATCCGGAGCTTGCGGCCGCCCTCCTGCTGGAGGGTCGAGGTCATGAACGGTGGCTTCGGACGGCTCCGCCAGGGCTTCTCCTCGACCGAGGCGACCTCGTAGGGCTGTCCCTCGAGGCCCTTCTTGAGGCCGGTCGCACGAGCCTCGTCGACCACGGCGACGTCGGCCCGGGTCACCTGTCCGTCCTGGCCGAAGTCCCGTCCGCTGGCGACGCGGGCGCCGTCGAGGGCGACCAGCTTGGCCGTGAACTCGGGGTCGGTGGGGAACGCTGCGGTGAGGTCCCAGTAGTCGGCGCTCACGAACGCGATGCGCTCACGCTCACGCTCGACCACGAGACGCACCGCCGGCGACTGCACGCGGCCGGCGGAGAGACCCCGGTTGACCTTGCGCCACATGATCTGGCTGACCGGGTACCCGTAGAGGCGATCGACGATGCGCCGGGTCTCCTGCGCGTCGACCCGCTTGTAGTCGATGTCGCGGCTGTTCTCGACGGCGTGCTCGATGGCCCCGCGGGTGATCTCGTGGAACACCATGCGCTTCACCGGGACCTTGGGCTTGAGCACCTCTTGGAGGTGCCACGCGATGGCCTCGCCCTCGCGGTCCTCATCGGTCGCGAGATAGAGCTCGTCGGCGTCCTTGAGCAACGCCTTCAGCCGTTTGATCACGTCCTTCTTGTCGGGATTGACCTCGTAATCGGTCTTGAAGTCCGAGTCGACGTCGATCGACAGACCCTTCGATGGCAGGTCGCGGATGTGTCCCACGGAGGCTTCGACGATGTAGTCGTCACCCAGGAACTGGCTGATCGTCTTGGCCTTTGCAGGGGACTCGACGATGACCAGCGGTCGCGACGGAGAGGGGGTCGGCACGGCAGCAGGGTATGGACGACCCCCGCGACCGTGTCAAGCCGCAGGTCTTCGACGGTGACGCGCGGTAGGTTCCGCGGGCGATGCCGAACCTGCTCCATCTGGTGCTCTCACTCGTCGACGATCCTCGGGCGCGCGCCGCGTTCCGTGGTGACCCGCACGGGTCGTTGACCGACCTCGACGACCTGACCGGGGAGGACGTCGCCGCGGTCGCGGACCTCGCCCGCGTGCAGGTCGAACCGGCCCGGGCGGCCGCACTCGCCCCGGCGCTCGACCTCCGCGCCGGCGACGACGAGTCGCCCCGTGCGGTCGCCATCCGGAGTCTGCTGCGGATCTGCGACGCCGCCGACACCGTCCACTGACCCGTCGCACCCCAAAACGGCGTCTGGGTGCACGATCGGCCACCGGAGTGGACGATCGTGCACCCAGAACGCGGATGCCAGCCGGCACATGCCAGCGGGAAGATGTCTGGTGGGCGCAGGGGCGCCCGGGATCAGAGCGCCTTGAGCAGGATGGCGTCGCCCTGGCCACCGCCGCCACAGAGGGCCGCGGCACCGAACTCGACGCCGCGACGCTTCATCTCGTGGAGCATGGTGAGGGCCAGGCGGTTGCCGGACATGCCGACCGGGTGCCCGAGGGCGATGGCGCCACCGTTGACGTTGGTGACGTCCGCGGTGATGCCGAGCTGGTCCATCGAGGCGAGGCCGACGGCGGCGAACGCCTCGTTGAGCTCGTAGAGACCGATCTGGTCCTGCGTGATCGGGGCGCCCTCGAGGGCCTTGAGGATGGCCCGGCTGGGCTGGGTGAGCAGCGACGGGTCGGGTCCGGCGACCTGGCCGTAGCCGACGACCTCGCCGAGGCCGGTGATGCCGAGCTCGGCGGCCTTGGCGGCCGAGACGACGATCGTGGCCGATGCCCCGTCGGAGATCTGCGAAGCGTTGCCGGCGGTGATGTTGCCGGCCTTGTCGAACGCGGGACGGAGGCCACCGAGGCTCTCGGCCGTGGTCTCGCCACGGACGCCCTCGTCGACGCTGACGAGCACCGGGTCACCCTTGCGCTGGGGAACGGGGACCGGGACGATCTCGTCGTCGAAGAGGCCGTTCTTGATGGCGTCGGCGGCACGCTGGTGGCTCAGGGCCGAGAACTCGTCCTGCGGGGTCCGTTCGAGACCGGCAGATGCAGCGTACTTCTCGGTACCGGCGCCCATGGCGACCTGGTCGAAGGCGCAGAAGAGGCCGTCGTACATCATCGAGTCGACGACCTTCTGGTCGCCGATGCGGTAGCCGGCACGGGCGCCGGGCAGGAGGTACGGAGCGTTGGTCATCGACTCCATGCCGCCGGCGACGACGACGTCGGCGTCGCCCGACTGGATCATGAGGTCGGCGAGGTAGATGGCGTTGAGGCCCGACAGGCACACCTTGTTGATGGTGGTCGCGGGGACGCTCATCGGGATGCCGGCGTTGTTGGCCGCCTGACGGGCGGTGATCTGTCCGGCACCGGACTGGATGACCTGGCCCATGATGACGTAGTCGACGTCTTCGCCGGTGAGGCCGGCCTTGTCGAGTGCGCCCTTGATGGCGACACCACCCAGATCGGTGGCGGCCAGCGAGGCGAATGCACCCGACAGCTTTCCGATCGGCGTACGAGCGCCAGTGAGGATCACGGAACCAGGCATGAGGACAACTCCCCCGTCGATGAATGTGCGACCTCAATCGTAGGGAGGTCGGGCTACCGCGCGGTAATGCGGGCGCGCGGGCTCAGACCAGGTGCGCGACCGAGTCCGGGAGTTCGTCGGCGACACGGATGATCGGGATGCCGGTCTGGGTGTTGTCGTGCATCTCCTGGAAACAACGCGGCATGTCGTCGAAGGAGTACACCTCGTCGTGGATCGTCGGCTTGAACACCGATCCGTAGAGCTCGGTCGCCGCCTCGCAGCCGACCGGCGTCTCGTAGTGGGTGTGGTCGATGGTGACCTGCTTCACCGACTGGACGGTCGAGTTGTACGTCACGACCTGGCTCAGCTGCCAGCCCGCGCTCACGTTGACGCCGCAGCGGCCGGCGACGGCGAGACCGGCGTCGAAGACCGGTCCGCGGAGCATGTCGCAGACGAGGTGCATCCCCTCACCGTCGGTGAGGCCCTTGACCTCCTTGGAGAAGGCCTTGATGTCGTCGCGGGTGGCGAAGCGGTTGAACTGCTTCTGGTCGATCCCGACGATGCCGAGCTTCTCGAGCGCATCGCGACGCTCCTTGCTGCCGGCGCAGAAGTAGGCGTTGTGCCCCTCGGCCTTGGCCAACATGAGGAACAGTTCGCCCACGCCGCCACCGAAGCTCAAGACGTTGAGACGGGCCTTGCGCTCGTAGGGGACCTTGACGCGGTAGATGCCGAGCGCACGACGCCACAGGTGGTAGGCGGTCGGCGCCCGCAGCGGCAGCGCCGCCATCTCCCACAGGTTGAGACCACAGTCGAGGGGCGCCTTGATGAGCTGCCACTCCTCGACGACGGCGTCCTTGGCGTACCAGCCGATCGACTCGGGCTGGTCGTAGGCCCAGATGCGCAGCGGGAAGCCGTGTTCGTCGGGCTCACCGTTGCAGTGGGTCACGACGATGTCGCCGGCCACGAACTTGGTGACGTCGCGGCCGACGGCCGTGACCTCGCCCAGCGCCGAGTTGCCGGGGTAGATCTTGCCGCCGCGGGCTTCGGCGATGTTGATGGTGTCGGCCGTGGCCGCGTGGTCGATGTTGTGCTCGGCGGAGACCGCGAGGACCTTCATCTGCACGTCGGTCGGGCCCAGATCACGGAGTTCGAGATCGTCGAGGGCCACGACCTTGGAGACGTCGACGGCGCTCGGATCGCCGCCACTGGCCTCGGTCTCGGCCGCAAGGCGCTCTGCGGTGATCGAGTAGGCACGGGTCATCGTGGTCATCGGGACTCCAATTCATCGGGGATCACTCACGCGATCGGCGATCAGCGCCAAGATCCTGCCGGATCCGGACCGTCAGAACGGAATGCAGCGTCCGGCGGCTCGTCGGCGCCGGGGGTCGGCTCGGTAGGTTGGCGGGCATGTTGCTCACCGAGATCGACCACGTCGCCATCGCCGTCAACGACCTCGAGGCCGCCATCGCCTACTACGCCGAGGCGTTCGGGGCCGAGGTCCACCACCGGGAGACCGTCGACTCCGACGGCGTCGAAGAGGCCCTCGTGAAGGTCGCCGACAGCTACATCCAGCTCACTGCGGCCACCCGCGAGGACTCACCGATCGCCAAGTACCTGGCCAAGCGGGGGGAGGGCCTCCACCACATCGGCTATCGCGTCGACGACTGTGCCGCCGCCCTCCAGTCGATGATCGACGCCGGTGCGACGCCGATCGACAAGGCGCCGCGGCCCGGCTCGCGGGGCACGACCGTGGCGTTCGTGCACCCCAAGGGTTCCTTCGGCACGCTCATCGAACTCGTCCAGGAGTAACGGACGAGCAGAGCTGCGGCGTGATGGCGGCGTAGCGGCGGGCCCCCGCCCCGGGGTCACCCCGGGGTGATGATCGTCTGCAGCTCGGTGTAGGGAGCGATGCCTTCCGGGCCGAGTTCGCGGCCGATGCCCGACGACTTGAAGCCGCCGAAGGGTGCCTTCATGTCGAGGATCAGCTGGCTGTTGATGGTGACGACACCCGTGCGGACCTGCGTCGCGAGCTCGGCCGCGTGGTCGAGGTCGGTCGACCAGACCGAGCCGCACAGACCCATGTCCGAGTCGTTGGCGATCCGGACCGCGTCGGCCTCGTCGTCGTAGGGGATGGCGGTCAGGACCGGACCGAAGATCTCCTCGCGGGCGATGCGCATGTCGTTGTCGGCGTTCGCGAAGAGCGTCGGCTCGATGAAGTAGCCGGGACCGTCGGGCTGACCGCCACCGGTCACGACCGTTGCGCCCTCCTCGACACCGAGTTGCTGGTAGCCCTTGACCCGGTTCCACTGGTTGACGTTCACCAGTGGACCGATCGCGGTCGTCGGGTCGAGCGGATCGCCCACCGACATGGCCGCCATGGCCTGGCCGATGGCGTCGACCACCTCGTCGTACTTCTTGCGGCTGATCAGGAGGCGGCTCTGCGCGCCGCACACCTGGCCGTTGTTCATGAGGCCGGATCCGAGCAGTTCACCCATGACCGCGTCGAGGTCGACGTCGTCGAGGATGATGGCCGCCGACTTCCCGCCCAACTCGAGCGTCATCGGCTTGAGCTGCTCGCCGCAGATGGCGCCGATCTTGCGGCCGGCGGCAACCGATCCGGTGAAGCTCACCTTGTCGATGTCGGGATGCCGGACCAGGTACTCCGAGGGTCCCCGATCGGCGGGCACGATGTTGACGACGCCCGGCGGGATCTGCGCCTCGAGGACGGCTTCGGCCAGGAAACGGGCGTCGAGCGGCGTGTCCGGTGCCGGCTTGAGGACGATGCAGCAGCCGGCAGCCAGGGCAGGACCGAGCTTGAGGACGGTGATGAACAACGGGGCGTTCCACGGGATGATCCCCGCGCAGACGCCCACCGGGACCTTGCGGACCGTGACCGGGTGGATCGCACCCTGTCGCTGGGTCACCCAGTCGTGGTTCTTCGCGTAGTCGGCGTACGCGTCGAGCACCATCGTCGACGAGAAGACCTGACCCATCAGCGACCACGACGCGGGCGAGCCGTTCTCCTTGGTGATGAGGTCAGCGATCTCGGGGGCCTTCGCCTGGAGCGCCGTCGACAGTCGGGCGATGGCGTCGGCCCGCTCGCTGGGGCTCAGACGCGGCCAGGGACCGTGGTCGAACGCCGCTCGTGCTGCGGCGACGGCGCGGTCCATGTCGGCCTCGACACCGGCCGGGCACGATCCGAGGACCTGCTCCGTCGCGGGGTTGATGACCTCGATCCGGTCGGGACCGGACGGTGCGACGAACTCGTTGCCGATGAAGAATGCATCTTGGGAGAGGAGATCGCTCATATCTGACACTGTGTCAGATGTCGGGCACTCCCGGCCATGCGACGGAAAACGGGTACGGCCGCGGCGATCGTTCGGCCAGGATCGGGCGATGCCCACCGTCGACTACCTGCTCTACGACGTCTTCACCGCGACGGCCTTCACCGGCAACCCGCTCGCGGTGGTCGTCGACCCGCCGGCACTGACCGACGCGCAGATGCAGACCATGGCGAAGGAGCTCGGTCTCTCCGAGACCGTCTTCGTCGCGACCGGTGG
>JBFIHN010000001.1:0-30329 GCA_041601775.1 Acidimicrobiales bacterium | reverse complement strand
CGCGCCGAACTCGTCCGCGGTCGCCCGACAGGTCCGGTGGATCGCCGACATGATCCCGGCCAGACGCGCCTCGGTGTGCTCGAACGTCCACGAATCGCGGGACGCGTTCTGCTGCATCTCGAGCGCCGATGTCGCCACCCCGCCGGCGTTCGCCGCCTTGCCCGGACCGAACGCGACACCGGCAGCAGCGAACGTCGCGACCCCGTCAGGTGTGGTCGGCATGTTGGCCCCTTCCGCGACGGCGATGCAGCCGTTCGCGACGAGCGCGCGTGCGTCGCGGCCGGTCAACTCGTTCTGCGTCGCGCACGGCAGGGCCACGTCGCAGGGGATGTCCCAGATGTTCCCGCCCCGCACGAACGTCGCGTCGCGCCCTTCCGCGTAGTGACTCACGCGCTTGCGGAGCTTCTGCTTCACGTGCCGGAGATCGTCGACGTCGATGCCGCTCGGTTCGTGCACCACGCCGTCGGAGTCGGAACACGCGATGACGACACCTCCGAACTCGTGGACCTTCTGGATGGCGTTCAGCGCGACGTTGCCCGAACCGGACACGACGCAACGCTTCCCGTCGAGGCTGTCGTCCCGAACGCGCAGCATCTCCTCGGTGAACATGACCACCCCGTAGCCGGTCGCCTCCTCGCGGACGAGCGCGCCGCCCCAGTTCGTGCCCTTGCCGGTGAGCACTGCGGACTCGTACCGGTTGGTGATCCGCTTGTACTGCCCGAACAGGTAGCCCAGTTCACGGGTGCCCACCCCCATGTCGCCGGCGGGGACGTCGGTGTACTCGCCGAGGTGCCGATACAGCTCGGTCATGAAGCTCTGACAGAACCGCATCACCTCGTCGTCGGACCGCCCGCGCGGATCGAAGTCCGCGCCTCCCTTGCCCCCACCGATCGGCATGCCGGTCAACGCGTTCTTGAAGATCTGCTCGAAACCGAGGAACTTGACGATTCCCACGTCGACCGACGGGTGGAAGCGAAGTCCTCCCTTGAACGGTCCGAGCGCGCTGTTGAACTCGACTCGCATGCCACGGTTGATGTGGACCTGCCCGGCATCGTCCTGCCAGGGCACCCGGAAGATGATCTGTCGTTCGGGTTCGCAGATGCGGTCGATGATCTTCCGCTCGAGGTACTCGGGGTGCTTGGCGATCACCGGACCGAGCGAATCGAGGACCTCGCGCACGCTCTGCTGGAACTCGAGCTCGGCGGGATTCCGTCGGACCACGTCCGCGTAGATGGGTTCGAGCTTCTCGTCCAAGACCGTCATGTGTCCCGATCCTCGTGCACGTGCGTGTTGCTCCTTCGATTCGGGTTCTCCACCCGCCAATGTTCGCTGCGACCCGATCTCGTCCTGCTGTGGACTTGTCACAACCGCCGAGACGTCGGATCGTCCGATCCTGCCACTGGTGGACGCCCCGGCCGAACGTACGGTTCGTCTGCACCAGTCGGTCGCCGCATCCCAGAGAGGACGACAGATGCAATCGTTCATCGATCACCCGTCGAACGCCAGTGAGGACGTTCGTGGCGCCGCGGACGGACCCGGTCTGGCGAGCGGCCAGATGGACGAGCTCCGTGCCGTCCTCTCGGAACGTCTCGACGACCACCAGAAGCGTGTGGTCGAGAGCGAGGCGCTGTTCCGGGCGCTCAAGGGCGACTCGTCGGTCGACGCCGGTACCCGCCAATCGGCCCGTATCGACGCCGAGCGGGACCGCGAGGCGGTCCGTGACACCGCTCGAGCGCTCGAGGCGATGGCCGACGGCACCTATGGGATGTGCCGTGGCTGCAACCGTGCGATCCCGTTCGAACGCCTCGAGGTCCTCCCGACGACGCAGACCTGTGTCGCCTGTCCCGATCGCTGACGAATCGTCGGCGCAGCGGCGAGCGGTCCGACCTCGATCCCGGTGAGGCCGCGACGCGGGCGACCCGTAGGCTCCACGTCATGCCGGGCCGGTTCTACGTCACCACGCCGATCTACTACGTGAACGACGCGCCCCACATCGGGCACGCGTACACGACCGTGATCGCCGACGCGATGGCCCGCTGGCATCGTCTCCTCGGCGACGAGACGTACTTCCTGACCGGGACCGACGAGCACGGCCTCAAGGTCGCCCAGTCGGCGGAGGAGGCGGGGATCTCGCCCCAGGAGCAGGCCGACGTGAACGCGGCCCGGTTCGCCGACGCGTGGAAGCTGCTCGACATCTCCAACGACGACTTCATCCGGACGACCGAGCCCCGCCATCACGCGGCCGTGCAGGCCCTGCTCCAGCGGATCCACGACAACGGTGCGATCGAACTCGGTAAATACGAGGGTCCGTACTGCGTCTCGTGCGAGGCGTACTACACCGAGGCCGAACTCGTCGACGGCAACTGTCCGATCCACGGTCGGCCCGTGCAGATGCTCGAAGAGGACAACTACTTCTTCAAGCTGAGCGACTACGAGCAGCGCCTCATCGACTGGATCGAGAACGACCCGGAGGTCATCCAGCCGGTCGGCAAGCGCAACGAGGTGCTCGGCTTCCTGCGTCAGGGCCTCGAGGACGTGTCGATCACCCGCACCAGCCTCGACTGGGGCGTGCCGGTCCCGTGGGCCGACGGCCACGTCTTCTACGTCTGGTACGACGCGCTCATCAACTACGCGACCGCCATCGGGTTCGGCACCGGGACACCGGAGGGCGACGAGCGTTTCGAGACTTGGTGGCCGGCCGTGCACCACATCATCGGCAAGGAGATCATCCGCTTCCACTGCGTCTACTGGCCGGCGATGCTCATGGCGGCCGGGCTCGAACCGCCCCGTCATGTCCACGTCCACGGCTGGTTGCTGCTCGGTGGCGAGAAGCTGTCGAAGACCGTCCACGGTGCGGCCAAGCTGACCGACATCGCACCGTCGCGTCTCGTCGAGGACTTCGGCGTCGACGGCTTCCGCCATCACTTCCTGCACGACCAACCCTTCGGACCGGACGGCGACTTCAGCTACGAGGGGATGGTGGCCCGTTTCAACAGTGATCTGGCCAACAACCTCGGCAACCTGCTGTCCCGTGTCGCCACCGTCGTCGCCAAGAAGTGCGACGGCGTCGGTCCGGCGCCGCGGGCCGACAGCCCGCTCGCCGCCGATGCGGCCGAGGCCTACCGTGACACCGCGGCTGCGTGGGGTCGGTTCCAGCCGTCGGTCGCGCTCGATGCGACCTGGCGTCTCATCGGGAAGGCGAACGCCTACCTCGAGACCAACGAGCCGTGGAAGATGGATCCGGGACCCGAGGTCGACGCCGTGATGGGCGACGCGCTCGAGGTCCTGCGGATCGTGTCGATCCTCGCCTCGCCGGCGCTGCCCGAGTCGTGTCGGGAGATCTGGACGCGCATCGGCCTCGAGGGCGAGCCGCAGGGCCAGCGACTGCCCGACGGTGCCGACTGGGGTGGATACCCCGGCGGCCTCACCGTGACGAAGGGCGCGCCGCTCTTCCCGCGTCACAAGGGCTGATCCGCTCCCGTGCTGCGCTGGACCGACGACCACTGCCACCTCCCCGCGGAGGACTGGGAGTCGGTGCTGGTCGACGCCCGGGCGGTCGGTGTCGAGCGGTTCATCGATGTCGGTGTCGACCTCGAGACCTCGCAAGCGGCGATCGGGCGTGCGTCGGTCACCGACGGCGTGTGGGCAACCGCTGGCGTGCACCCGCACGAGGCCCGGCTGGGTGTCGACGGCCTCGAACCCCTGCTCGCCGACGACGCGTGTGTCGCGGTCGGCGAGTGCGGGTTCGACTTCCACTACGACCACTCGCCGCGTGACGTCCAGCGCGACGTCTTCGCCGCCCAGGTCGCGCTCGCGCATGACCACGACCTCGCGCTGGTGATCCACACCCGCGAAGCCTGGGCCGAGACGTTCGACGTCCTCGACCACGAAGGGGTCCCGGACCGTACGGTGTTCCACTGCTTCACCGGTGGGCCGGACGAGGCACGGGCCTGTCTCGAACGCGGCGCCTACCTGTCCTTCTCGGGCATCGTGTCGTTCCCGTCGGCGGCCGACGTCCAGGCCGCCGCGGCGATCTGCCCGCTCGAGCGGATGTTGGTCGAGACCGACAGTCCCTACCTCGCCCCGGTGCCGCACCGCGGCAAGAAGAACCGGCCGGCGTGGGTTGCCGACGTGGGTGGAGCGCTGGCCCGTGCGGCGGGTACCACGGTCGAGCAGGTCGCGGACGCGACGTGGGCGAACGCCACGGCGGTCTACCGGCTCGCGCCGTGACGGTTGGTGTCCGGAGGGTGGCCTCAATACCGTCGGTGGTCGAGACCATGCCGACGCACGGGGAGGAGGGCCGATGAACACCACCGATGTCGTGCCCGACCCCTATTCGCAGCGAGCCCGACGCCGGTGGGGTCTGTGGGTCGCGCTGGCGGTCACGGTCGTCGCCGTCCCGATCCTGGTGATCGACAACCTCCCGGGCAGCGACCCGGAACCCGATCCCTTGACCGAGGTCCGGATCGTCACGCCGTCCTCCGTGCCCCGCGACCGCGCAGAGTCCGGACCGCGCAAGGGCGTGTCGGTCGTGACCTCGTCCACCACCTCGTCGACCCTGCCGATCACCACGACCACGACCACGACCACGACCACCACGTTGCCGTTCTGAGTACCGGCCGGACCACACCATGACGATGGGCGCCGCCCGTATCCGGGCCTTGCTGGACGAACACGGCCTGGCGCCGAGTCGCGCCCTGGGCCAGAACTTCGTGATCGACCCGAACACGGTCCGTCGGATCGCCGCGCTCGCCGGAGTCGGGCCCGGCGCACACGTGCTCGAGATCGGACCGGGTCTGGGGTCGTTGACGCTCGCGCTGGCCGAGACCGGCGCGTCGGTCACCGCCGTCGAGGTCGATCGTCACCTCGTTCCCGTGTTGCGTTCGGTCGTGGCCGACGTCGCACCGCCCGTCACCGTCGTCCATGGCGACGCCCTCGAGATCGACCTGCACGCGATCCTCGCCGGCGCACCGACGTGGCGTCTCGCCGCCAACCTGCCCTACAACGTCGGGACCACGATCCTGCTGCGCATCCTGGAGGAGGCGCCGGCGGTCTCCGGCGGGGTGGTGTTGGTCCAGCGCGAGGTCGCAGAACGCTTGGCGGCCGGACCGGGCGACGCCGCGCACGGCATCCCGTCGGTGAAGACCGCATGGTGGGCGTCGGCCTCGGTCGCAGGCCGGGTCCCGCCGACGGTGTTCCATCCTCGTCCGCGGGTCGATTCGGCCCTGATCACGCTGGAACGCCACGAGCCGCCGGGGGACGATGCCTTGCGTCGGCGCGTGTTCACGCTCGTCGACGCCGGGTTCGGGCAGCGTCGCAAGATGCTGCGGCGGTCGCTGGCTGATCTCGTCGAGGCATCGGTGTTCGAGGTCGCTGGCGTCGCCCCCACCGCTCGTGCCGAGGAGCTCGCGCTCGACGACTGGGTGCGCCTGGCACGATGAGCCACGTGCCCTCGGACCCCGACACCACCGCGATCTTCGTCCCGCTGGGCGACGATCGTTACCAGCCCACCGAGTTGGCGGTCGGGCCCTGGGATGCCGGCGCACTGCACGGCGGACCACCGTCGGCGCTGTTGGCCGGAGCGCTCGAAGCGACGGTCGCCGCCGCCGACCTGGGCGTCGAGTTCTTCCCCGCCCGGTTCACCGCCGAGCTCACCCGTCCGGTGCCGCTCGCGGAACTCCAGGTCGAGACGGTCCTCCGTCGCCCCGGCCGGCGGATCTGCATCGCCGACGCCACGCTCGCCGGTCCTGATGGCCGGACCGTGATGTCGGCGACGCTCCAGTGCATCCGCCGCGCGCCGTTCGAGCACGGGTGGACGTCGGATCTCGCGGTCCCGCCGCCACCGGAGAGCGGCGTTCCGCTCGCCCCCGCGACGCTGGCCGGACCGCCGGCGTTCCATCGTGGGGGCGTGGAGCACCGCTGTGTGAACGGGACGACGTTCGAGACCCCCGGGCCCGCCACCGACTGGATCCGCCTGACCGTGCCCCTGGTCGCGGGGCGCGCGACCTCGCCGCTCGAGCGTGTCGTCGCTGCGGCCGACTTCGGCAACGGGGTCTCCCAGCTCTTCGCCATGGACCGGGTGTTGTTCGTCAACCCCGACCTGACGGTGCTCCTCTACCGACTCCCCGTGGGGGAGTGGGTGTGCCTCGATGCGGTGACCCGTCTCGGCGTCGATGGCGTCGGCCTGGCCGAGAGCCTGTTGTTCGACACGCGGGGTGCGATCGGTCGCTCGACCCAGACGTTGCTGGTGGAACCACGATGACGACAGTGGAGGCGCCGGCGAAGCTCACCCGCACGCTCCGGATCACCGGCGTGCGCAACGACGGCTACCACCTCATCGACGCCGAGATGGTCAGCCTCGACCTGGCCGA
The DNA here is from genome assembly GCA_041601775.1 of Acidimicrobiales bacterium. GTDB lineage: Bacteria > Actinomycetota > Acidimicrobiia > Acidimicrobiales > Salinilacustritrichaceae > Salinilacustrithrix. The sequence continues at coordinate 23,958 of JBFIHN010000001.1, read as the reverse complement.
CGACGTGACCTTCGCCGCCGGTGACTCGCTCGTCATCGACGGTCCGGCGTCGGCTGGCGTGTCGACCGGCGACGACAATCTGGTGGTCCGGGCGCTGCGGGCCGCCGGCCGTTCGGCCGCGGTGCACGTGTACAAGCGCATCCCCGCCGGGGGAGGCCTCGGCGGTGGATCCGCCGATGCCGCCGCCGTGCTGCGGTGGGCCGAGGTGGACGACCTCGCGTTGGCGGCACGGCTCGGCGCGGACGTTCCGTTCTGCCTCCGTGGGGGCAGGGCGCGGGTGACCGGGATCGGGGAGGAACTCGAGCACCGGGACTTCGTGCCGATGACCTTCACCGTCTCGACGCCGGCGGCCATCCGCTGCGACACGGCAGCCGTGTACCGCGCCTGGGACGACCTGGGGGGTCCGACCGTCGACGGACCCAACGATCTCGAGCCCGCTGCGTTGCGGGTCGCCCCCGAACTGGCCCGCTTCCGCGACGACCTCGGCGACGCAACGGGCGAGACGCCCGTGCTCGCCGGCAGCGGATCGACCTGGTTCGTGCCCGGCTCGTTCCCCGGTGCAGGGCGCCTGGTGGTCCACACCACACCGGCGTTCGTCGGCTGACGAGGTCTCCGACACCGTGCACCCGTGCAGGGAGACCACCCGCACGCGAACCGACCGCCCGGAGCATCGGCTCAGGGCGGTCGTCGGACGGCGGTCGACGAGCGACCGCGGACGGATTGTGGGCCGGGCTACTTGCCGGCGGCGCGGCGCTGGAAACGGGTGCGCTTGAGCATCTTGCGGTGCTTCTTCTTGCGCATGCGTTTCCGGCGCTTTTTCACGAGAGAACCCATAGTGGTTCGCAGCGTAGATGCGGTCACGGTCTCGGAACGAACTGAACCGGGAAGACGACGTCGCCGAAGGCGCAGCGTTCCCGGGGGAGGGTTCGAACCTCCGACATCCAGCTCCAAAGGCTGGCGTTCTGCCAATTGAACTACCCGGGACGGTGACGGGCAGCGTATTCGATGCGGTAGACCGGACCACATGGACGATTCGCAGTCGGGCCGGCCACTGTCGGCCATCGTGTTGGCCGCCGGACATGGAACCCGGATGCGTTCGGACCGGCCCAAGCCACTCCACGTGCTCGTCGGCAAGCCGATGGTCGTGTGGGTCCTCGACGCGCTGGCGGACTGTGCCGTGGCACGCGTCTCGGTCGTCGTCGGCCACGGCGCCGACGAGGTGACGAAGCGGCTCGTCGAGGACGCCGGCGATCGTCCCCTCGAGTTCGTGGAACAGACGGTGCAGCGCGGAACAGGAGATGCGGCGGCGGTCGGTCTCACCGGGCTGGCCGACGACGCGTACGACGAGCCCCAGGACGTGCTGATCCTGACGGCGGACACCCCGTTGCTGCGGCCGGAGACCCTGGCCGCGCTGGTGGACCACCATCGATCCAGCGACAGCGCCGGCACGGTGCTGACGGCGGACATGGCCGACCCGACCGGGTACGGCCGCATCGTCCGTGGCCGTGACGACCGGGTCGAGCGGATCGTCGAACAGGCCGACGCCACCGACGAAGAAGCCGAGATCACCGAGATCAACACCGGGATCTTCTGCTTCCGACGGGGATTGCTCGCGCCGGCCCTGCGCCGGATCCAGCCCGACAACGCCCAGGGCGAGTACTACCTGACCGACATCGTCGCCGTCCTCGCCGAGACCGGCCATCGGGTGTCGTCGATGGTCGCCGCCGACCCCGACGAGACCCACGGCATCAACGACCGGGTGCAGTTGGCTGCGGCCGAGGGCGAGCTGCGGCGGCGGATCAACCTCGACTGGATGCGTCGTGGGGTCACGCTCGTCGACCCCGACCGTACCCACCTCGATGCCACGGTCGAACTCGCCCGCGACGTGACGCTCTACCCGGGCACGATGCTCCAGGGACGCTGCCGCGTCGGCGTCGGGGCCGACATCGGCCCCGACACCCACCTCGTCGACACCGAGGTCGGGCCCGGTGCCCATGTCGTGCAGACGGTCGGGGTGAAGGCCACGGTGGGCGGCGGTGCGACCGTGGGTCCGTGGGCAGCGTTGGGTCCCGGCGACGAGGTCGCTCCAGGAGTCACCACCGGCCCTCACTATGCTGGCCCCAACACCACGCCCGCCGACACGGCCAGCTAGGGAGCACGCGCACATGGAGCTCGTCACCAAGAAGCGACTGCACCTCTTGTCGGGGCGCACGCATCTGCCGCTGGCGGAGGAGATCGCCGAGGTCCTCGGCGAGACGTTGGGTGAGCCGAACCTCGCCGAGTTCGCCAACGGCGAGATCCACTGCAAGTTCGGCGAGAACGTGCGCGGCAGCGACGTCTTCATCATCCAGAGCCACAGCAGCATCGACGGCATGTCGATCAACGACTCGCTGATGGAACAGATGATCATGATCGACGCCGCCCGCCGCGCCTCGGCCAAGCGGATCACGGCCGTGTGCCCGTTCTACGGCTACGCCCGTCAGGACCGGAAGGCCGAGGGACGCGAACCGATCACCGCCAAGCTGGTCGCCGACCTGTTCAAGGCCGCCGGTGCCACCCGTCTGGTCTCCATCGACCTCCACTCCGGGCAGATCCAGGGCTTCTTCGACGGCCCGGTCGACCACCTCCAGGCCCGACCGGTGCTGATCGACGCCATGCGCCAACTCGGCGACGACCTCGTCGTCGTCTCCCCGGACGCCGGGCGCGTGAAGGTGGCCGAGCAGTACGCGAACGAACTCCACGCCGACCTCGCGATCGTCCACAAGCGTCGCGTCAAGGGCGCGAAGAACAGCGTCGAGGCCAAGGACGTCGTCGGCGACGTCGAGGGCCGCTGCTGCGTGCTGATCGACGACATGATCGACACCGCCGGCACCATGTGCGCCGCCGCGGAACAGCTCGTCGAACACGGCGCGTCCGAGGTCCACGCGGCCACGACCCACGCCGTGTTGTCCGGCCCGGCCGTCGACCGGATCAAGAACTCGCCCATCGGGCGGTTGATCGCGACCAACACCTTGCCGCTGCCGTCCGAGAAGCAGTTCGACAAGCTCGAGGTCCACTCGATCGCCCCGATCCTGGCCAAGGCCATCGACGCCGTCTTCGAGGACACCTCGGTCAGCGAACTCTTCGGCGGCAAGAACCAGACGTGAACCCTGCGGTCGCCGAGCGACCTCCGGGTTCCTGACGAATGCCTCGCATTCGTCTGAGTTGGTGGCCTCAGCCGCTGGTTCGTACAATCGTCCGTTCGTCCCGACACGCCTGCGCGTGTGCACGCGCCTGTCGGGTCCCACTTCGCATTTCCGTCAGCAGGAGCCCGTCATGGCCGACCAACTCACCCTCACGGCAAGCACCGACCGAGCCATCGGCTCGCGTTCGTCGCGTCGGCTCCGCAAGGAGGGCAAGGTCCCGGCCGTCGTCTACGGCGCCGGCGATCCGCCGACGCCGATCGCGGTCGAGTGGAGCGACCTCCGTGCCGCACTCACCACGCCAGCCGGCATGAACGCCCTGATCACGCTCGAGTTCAACGACGACGAGCGGCTCACGATCGTCAAGGACATGCAGCGCGACCCCGTCCGCCGTGACGTCACCCACGTCGACTTCATCATCATCGACCGGAACGTGGCGCTCGAGGTCGAGGTGCCGATCGTGCTCGAGAACATCGACGGCGACAACCTCAAGGAACTCGTCCTCGACCAGCAGCTGTTCTCGCTGCCCATCTCCGCGCTTCCCGGCTCGATCCCCAACGAGATCGTCGTCGACTGCTCGGCACTGACGCTCGATGACCCCATCCGGGGCGAGAGCATCTCCCTGCCCAGCGGTGTCGAACTCAACATCGACCCCGAGGACGCCATCGTGACGGCGTCGCTCCCCGTGGTCGAGGTCGCCGAGCCCGTCGAGGGCGAGGAAGCCGAAGCCGGCGAGGCCGTCGCCGATGGTGGCGACGCCGAGGCTGCGTCCGACGGCGACGACGCCGGAGACGACGCCTGACCCTCTTCCACGCCGCATCCGAGCGGCGAGGGACGCCAGCGGACCTGCTCGTGGTCGGGCTCGGGAATCCGGGCCTCGACTATGCACGGACGCGTCACAACGCCGGCGCGGACTGCGTCGCCGTGCTGGCCGACCGTCACGGCGAGCGCCTGACGCTGTCGAAGAAGGAGCGAGCCGAGGTCGCAGAACTGCGGGTGACGCCCGCCGGAAAGCGCCTGGTGGTTGCCTTCCCGACCACGTTCTACAACGAGGCCGGTGCCGCGGTCGCGGCCCTCGTGAAGCGCCACGGGATCGACGATCCGACCAAGGTCGTCGTCGTCCACGACGAACTCGACCTCCCCGTCGGTCGCCTCAAGGTGAAGGTCGGCGGTGGCCTCGCCGGAAACAACGGGCTGAAGTCGATCAAGGGGCACCTGGGGACCGACGCCTTCCTCCGGGTCCGGATCGGCGTCGGGAAACCGCCCGGATCGCAGCAGGGTCGTGACCACGTGCTCCGCCGCCCCGGCAAACGCGACCGCGAAGCGCTCGACATCGCCATCGCCGAGGCCGCCGACGCGGTCGAGATGATCCTCGTCGACGGTGTCGAGCGGGCGATGGAGCGCTTCAACCGGCGCGACTGACCACCGGAGCCGCTGATCGTCCACCACGGTCCGTGATCTCGCCGGCGGAGGGACTCGCTAGATTGACCGGGTGAGCCCCTCGACCGAACTGGCGGACGGAGCCGTCGCGTCCAGCGGGCTCCGTGACCTCCCGCACATCGTCCGGGACGACCCCGGTCTGGTGTCGGTGCTCGGCCGCTCCGACGCGGTGTTGGCCGTGCCCGACTCGGCACGGGCAGTGGTGATCGCCGGCCTCGTGGCCCGCACGCGGTGCCGTCCCGTTGTCGTCGCGACGGCGACCACGGCCGACGCCGAACGGATCGTCCACGACCTCCGGGCATTGCTCGACCCGTCCGACGTCGAGTACTTCCCGGCGTGGGAGACGCTCCCGTTCGAGCGGGTGAGCCCTGCGGTCGAGACCATGGGCCGTCGTGTCCGGACCCTGCGCCGACTCGGCGACCCGGACCGGATGCCGGCCGTCGTCGTCGCCCCGGTCCGCTCGTTCATCCAGCGTCTCGCGCCGGGGAGTCGCTCGGTCGAGCCGGTGGTGGTCCGCGCAGGACGGGAGATCGATCTCGACCAGCTCGCGACCACCCTCGTCGAGTTCGGATTCCGCCGCGAGTACCAGGTGGAGCATCGGGGCGAGTTCTCGGTCCGGGGCTCGATCGTCGACGTGTTCCCGACCACCGCCGATCGGCCCGTCCGTATCGACCTGTGGGGGGACGAGGTCGAGCGACTCTCGGAGTTCTCCGTCACCGACCAGCGCTCGACCGACGACCTCGACGAACTCGAGATCCTGCCGTGCCGTGAGCTGCTCCCCACCGAAGCAGTCCGCGCCCGAGCCGAAGCCCTCGTCGCCCTCGAGCCCTGGGGTCGGGAGCACTGGGAGCGCATCGCGGACGGCCAGCTCTTCGACGGCATGGAGTCGTGGCTCCCGTGGCTGGCACCGGACGAGGAACTGCTCGGCGATCTGCTCCCCGACGACTGTCAGATCCTGCTGGTCGAGCCGCGCCGGCTCCGTGACCGAGCGGCCGAGTTCCTCGCCGAGGAAGCCGACCTCGCGAACAGCCTCGCCCGGACGTGGGGTGCGGTCGACGACGACGAGGAACACGACTGGCCGAGTCTCCATCTGACCCTGGACCGGGTGCTCGAACGGGTCGACGCGCCGACGTGGCAGGTCACCACGGCACCGGAGGGACCCGACGTCGCGACTGTCCAGGCATTCCCCTTCCAGGTCGCCCTCGGGGACGAGGAACGGCGCCAGCGACAGCTCCGCGAGTTGCAGTCCGACGGCTATCGGATCGTCGTGGCGGCCGACGGCGACGGATCGGCCGCGCGTCTGCGAGAGCTGCTCGACGACTGCGGGGTCGGCGGCGAGATCGTCGTCGAGCCCATCGAGCGCGGCTGTGTCCTGCCGGACGTGAAGCTGGCGCTCCTCGCCGAATCCGACCTGACCGGACGCAGGCGCTCGCACCGTCGGGCGCGGCCACGTCGGCGCGACTCGCAGGGCTTCTTCGACGATCTCAAGGCCGGCGACCACGTCGTCCACCACCAACACGGCGTCGCCAAGTACGGCGGGATGGTCAAGCGGGCCATCGGTGGGGTCGAGCGCGACTATCTGCTGCTCGAGTACAAGGGGGGCGACAAGCTCTACGTCCCGTCCGACCAGATCGATGCCGTCCGGCACTACACCGGCGGCGAGACCCCGTCGCTCACCCGCTTGGGCGGCGACTCGTGGACCAAGACCAAGGCCAAGGTCCGCTCGGCGGTCAGCGAGATCGCGCAGGAGCTGGTGGTCCTCTACCAGAAGCGACTCGCGGCCGGCGGCCACGCGTACAGCGAGGACACGCCCTGGCAGGGCGAGTTCGAGGCGGCGTTCCCGTTCGAGCCCACACCGGACCAGTTGCGAGCGGTGGAGGACATCAAGGGGGACATGGAGCGCGAGGTCGCCATGGACCGCCTCGTGGTCGGCGACGTCGGGTTCGGCAAGACCGAGGTCGCCCTGCGGGCGATCTTCAAGGCGGTCCAGGACGGCAAGCAGTGTGCGGTCCTGGTGCCCACGACCCTGTTGGCCCAACAGCACTTCCAGACCTTCACCGACCGCTTCGCCGCCTACCCCATCCGGGTCGAGGTGCTGTCGCGCTTCCTCACGAACGCCCAGGCCAGAGAGGTCATGGAGGCGGTCAAGACCGGTTCCGTCGACGTCATCGTCGGGACGCACCGGTTGCTCAACAAGGACATGACGTTCCACCGACTCGGCCTGTTGGTGGTCGACGAGGAACAGCGCTTCGGCGTGAAGCACAAGGAGCGGATCAAGGAGTTCAAGTCCGACGTCGACGTGCTCACCCTCACCGCCACGCCCATCCCGCGCACGCTCGAGATGAGCCTCACGGGGATCCGCGACATGAGCCTGCTCGACACCCCGCCCGCCGACCGGCAGCCGATCCTGACCTACGTCGGGGAGTACGACGAGCGGGCCGCGGCCGAGGCGATCCGGCGCGAGCTCCTGCGCGAGGGACAGGTCTTCTTCGTGCACAACCGGATCCGTGACATCGACCAGGTGGCCAGCCAGCTGAACGAGCTCGTTCCCGAGGCTCGGATCGCCGTGGCGCACGGACAGATGGACGAGGGCACGCTCGAACAGGTCGTGATCGACTTCTGGGAGGGACACTTCGACGTGCTGGTGTGCACGACGATCATCGAGTCGGGCATCGACATGCCGACCGTGAACACCCTCGTCGTCGACCGTGCCGACCTGTTGGGGCTCGGGCAGCTGCACCAGCTGCGCGGCCGGGTCGGCCGCGCAGGAAGCCGCGCCTACGCCTATCTGTTCCATCCGAAGGACATGGTCCTCTCCGAGGACGCCTACGAACGGCTACGGACCATCGGCGAGGCGACCGAGCTCGGCTCCGGGTTCCGCATCGCCATGCGCGACCTCGAGATCCGCGGTGCCGGCAACCTCCTCGGCACCGGGCAGTCCGGCCATGTGGCCGCCGTCGGCTACGACCTCTACTGCCAGATGGTGACCGAGGCGGTGGCCGAGTTGAAGGGGGAGCCGATCCGCGAGCCGGCAGAGATCAAGATCGACACGCCGACCGACGCACATCTCTCGGCCGACTACGTCGAGAAGGAGGAGCTCCGCCTCGAGGCCTATCGCCGTCTCGCCGCGGTCACCACCGACGGGCAGGTCGACGACATCGCCCGTGAGTGGGAGGACCGGTACGGCGCGATCCCCGATTCTGCCAAGGCACTGCTCGAGGTGGCCCGGTTGCGGGCGGAGTGCAGCCGACTCGGGATCACCGAGGTCGCCGTGGTCGCGGGCGACGGGTTCATGGGCCCGGCGTTCAAGGCGAGACTGAGCCCGCTCGACCTCAAGGCCAGCCAGGACATCCGTCTCAAGCGGATCGCCCCGAAGGCCGTCCACAAGCCGGACGTGCGGATGCTGGAAGTGCCCATGGCCAAGGGATCCGATCCCGCAGTCGACCTCGTCTCCTTCCTGCGCCATCTGCTCCCTCCGGAGTGACCCGGTTCGTCGGAGGGGCGCGCACCTCGTAGCATCGTCGGCCGTGCGACGACTGCGACTCGCGATCCTGCTCCTGGTCCCTGCGGCTGCCCTGTTGAGTGCCTGTGGCGGCTCGTATCAGGTCGCCGCCAGCGTCGGTGACCTCGAGATCACCCACGGCGACCTCGAGACCGAGGCGATGGTCTGGGGTGCCAACGCCGAGTTGATGAGCCAACTCGACATCAGTGCGGCACCCGATGATGGTTCCGCCCCGCAGCTGATCGTCAACGAGATCCTCAACCTCCACATCCAGGGAGAGATCGCTCGCCTCGCCACGGCCGATGCCGCCGACCAGACCGACGGACCGGCCCAGATCAGCGACCTCCGCGCCCGCATCGAGAGCGACTTCGGTCCGCTGTTCGCCGATTTCCCCGATGACCTGCGCGAACACATCTACCAGGACATCACCTACCTCCAGTTCCTCTCCACCGTCGGCGGTGTCCCGGTCGACGCCGACGTGTACGTGAGCCCCCGGTACGGCTTCACCGACGTCAACGACGTGGTCCAGGCGCCGTCGGGCGCACTCCCGGATCCGACGCCCGTCTTCGGGCTGTGACCGTGGCGGGCACCCGCCCGACGATCGTCATCGTCGGTCTCGGCCCCGCCGGCACCGACCTCACGACCGCCGGCGCCACCGAGCGCCTGCGCTCCCTGGAGCACGTCCGCCTGCGGACCCACCAGCACCCCGCGGCTGCGCCCTATGCCGACGTGGCGAGCTACGACCCGTTGTACGAGACCGCGGCGACCTTCGACGAGGTGTACCGGGGGATCGCCGACGACTTGGTGACGGTGGCCGAGACGCACGGCGAGGTCGGCTACGCGATCCCCGGTTCGCCCTTCGTGTTGGAGCGGACCGTGGCGCTCCTGCGTGCCGACGATCGCGTCGACGTCGAGATCGTCCCCGGGATGTCGTTCCTCGACCTCGCCTGGGGTCGCATCGGCGTCGACCCGGTCGAGGCCGGCGTGACCCTGGTCGACGGGCACCGCTTCGCGATCGACGCAGCCGGAGCGACCGGCGCGCTCCTCGTTGCCCATTGCCATGCGGCCCATGTGCTCTCGGACATCAAGCTCGCCTTCGAGGACGACGAACCCGCCGGAGCGGTCGTCCTGCGGGGCCTCGGCCTGCCCGACGAGACGGTCGTCGAGGTCGACTGGGCCGATCTCGACCGAGCGGTCGATGCCGACCACCTCACCTCGGTGTTCATCCCGGCCGTGGGCGCCCCGGTGGCACAGGAGTTGGTCCGCTTCCAGGGGCTGGTCCGGACGCTGCGGGAGCAGTGCCCCTGGGACCGCGAACAGACGCACCGGAGCCTGCGTCGCTACCTGATCGAGGAGACCTACGAGGTCATCGAGGCCATCGAGGCCTTCGATCCGGCGGTGCCGGCCACCGTCGACCACCTCGAGGAAGAGCTCGGCGACCTGCTCTACCAGGTGTTCTTCCACGCGGCGATCGCAGCCGAGGAGGGCGCGTTCACCGTCGCAGACGTGGCTCGGGGGATCCACGACAAGCTCCATCGGCGGCATCCCCACGTCTTCGGCGACGCAGACGCGGACTCGCTCGAGTCCGACTGGGAGACGATCAAGCAGGCCGAGAAGGGACGCGGGTCGGTCATGGACGGGATCCCTGCCGGTCTGCCCGGTCTCGCCTTCGCCCACAAGGTGCTGTCGAAGGCCGACCGGGTCGGCGTCGAGACCCCCGAGCCGGTCGATCCGCAGGGAGAACTGGGCTCGGTGCTCCTCGGTCTCGTGGCCCACGCCCGAGCGCACGACATCGATGCCGAATCGGCGCTCCGGGCCGCAGCCGGTCGCGTGGGGGATCGTGTCCGGGCCCATGAGGCCCGCCAGGGCTAGACGACCGAGGGCGCTCGGAGCGCCAACTCGTCGGCGATCGCCAGGGCGTCCGTCGCCAACGCAGTGACGATCGGTTCGATCGCCTCACACGCCGCCGCCTCGGCTTCGTCCTCGGAGCCGCCGTGGGCAAGGCGCTCGGCCGCGGCGCGAGCCGACACCGCTCGGGCCGCGACACCGGAGGCTTCGCGCGCCACCGCGGCGGCGACCACGCGTCCCACGAGTTGGGGCGCCCGATCGAGCCACCGGTGCAGCTCGGTCCGGGCGACGTCGATCGCGTCGTCGAAGAGCGTGGCTCCGAGAATGCTCCGGGTCTCGTCGAGGGACTGCCGCCAGAGGTTGCCGGTCTCGCCGGTGCTGGCGGCCTCGACGGCCTGCTTCCAGTAGTCGGGGTCGATCTCGTCGCTCAGGACCAGGTGAGCGAGGGCATCACGGGCGTCGGCGTCGATCTCGTCGAGCATCGACTCGATGACCACGTCGTCGTCCTCGCCGACGGAGGCCTCGAGTGATCGGCGCAGCGCCGTCCGCATCGAGAACGTCGACTCGTGGTGGACGAAGCGTTCGGTCGCATCCCACGCGCCCCGCCAGGCGGCGGCGGCGATCTCGTGCAGGGCCGCCGACCAGATGGCATCGCCGAGCCCCCGAGAGGACGCCTCCAACTCGGCCCGGATACGAGGGTCGCGGCTGCACTCGACGACGCGCTGGTCGGCCGCGTACGCGAGGTCGGCCGGGATGCCCTGCAGGACGGCTTCGGTGGCGGCGATCCAGCCGGATCGTTCGGCGGCCGCTTCCCACGCGTCCCACGAGATCTGGTCGACGACATCGGCGTGTTCGCCGGCGATCGCCGTGGTGATCTCCAGTCGACGCCCCGCGGTCACGATCGCGTTGCCGAGGAGGTCGACGGCGCGTACGAGGTCGGTGTTCTCGGTGATCGACGCGAGCCCGTCGAGGCGGTCGGCCGACTCGGTGAGGCCGGCCCTGCGCAACCACGGCGGGGCATGGCCGCGGACCAGCCAGTCGGTCAGACGCAACGCACGCTCCTGGTCACGGGATTCGTCTCCCGCAGTGCCCACGAGACGGGCGGCGAGCGGCTTGAGGTGCTGGCGGAGCGAGTCGTCGAGCCCCACGCCGAGATGGCTGGTGAAGACCCGCAGGACCGGCGACACCGATGTCGGGACGTCCGAGTGGGGTTCGCCGGCGAGCCAGGCCGCGAGCTCGAGGACCGTCAGACGCGTGCCTCGACGGGGGTGGCGTTGTGGATCGATGACGATGGCGTCGAGTTGGGGAAGTCCGTGTCCTGCTGCGGCGCCGGCCGGGCCGTCGTCGAGCGGGGCGAGATCGCCGTCGGCGGCCACGCGGGAGAGCTCGTCGGCGAGGGCATCGCCACGCAGGAGGAGCGGGTCGAGCAGTTCCCATCCGTCGGCGCGGACGTCGCCGCGGACCTCGCTGCTGGGCAGCCAGTCCACCGGAGCACCCAACGACACCTCGAAGGCGTCGTCGCTGAGCCGCCGGCCCCAGTCTCGGGTGGGGTCGGCGACACGCAACGCCGCGCGGTGGCCCGATCCGAGCAGCTGGTAGCCGAACACGTCGGGCACGAACCGGTCGCAGAGTCGTCCGGCCACCGTGTTGGGCGCGGCCCCGCCTTCGAGCGCCCACTCCGTGTTCGACAACCCGGTCCCGAGGTCGGCGAAGGTGGTCTCGAAGTCGAGACACGCGTACGCGCACTCGTGGTGGAGCTCGCGGACGACGTCGCGGAGCAGTTCGAAGCGGGCGACGAGCCCATCGTCGTCGCACCGGGGCCCGCCGCCGGCGATGGCCACGTGCGGGGCGGCACCGAAGCTGATCGACGCCGTGCGAACCCGGCTCTCGACGTCACCGGTCACGATGTCGCACCAGACGTGGGCCGAGGCACAGCCGTGCAGGACACCCGCGGCTTCGGCTGCCCGGACGGATCGCTCGACACCGAGCACCCGGAGGCGGACGGTCGACTCCGGTCGCTGGTCGCCGAAGACCCAGTCGGCCGCGATGTCGATCCACCCGGGATCGAGGCGGCCGGCGGCACCGGCGGGACGCGGGAACATGCGGAGCACGACCGCACGTCGGCATCGGTCGAGGTCGTGCAACCCGTCGACCGGGAGGATGTCGGCCAGCGCGTCGCCGATGCCCGCAGCCTCGAGCGCCCGGCGGATCGACTGCGCGAGCCGGCGTCGGGTGTCGATGCGGGTCGACAGTTCGTCGATGCGGAGCACGAGACCGTCCGGGAGGGGCGCGATCGGCGACACGCGCGGGCTGGTCACACCGGGCACCGTGGTCATCGACTCGACCTCGGCGCCGACCGCCTGGAGGGCCTCGAGAGCCAGCGCCGTCTCGGTGGTCTCCACGAAGATGGCGAAGTGTTCGCCGGCGTCGTTCAGCTTCGCATGGAGAGGATCGAGGGCAACCACCGGCGACGACTCTACGGCCTCTTCCGACTCTTCTCACGCTGCGTGACCGCTTCCGCACGGAATGGGTGTTTCCCTGTCCTGCGCCGCCGGCGGTAACGTGCCAACACCACCAACAGGTGTCACACGAGCCACACGATCACGAGACACGGAACCGGTATGACGAGCATCGAGCACATCGAGGGTCGTGAGGTCCTCGACTCCCGCGGCAACCCCACGGTCGAGGTCGAGGTCGAACTCGCCTCGGGCGCCACCGGCCGCGCCATGGTCCCGTCCGGTGCCAGCACCGGTCAATTCGAGGCCGTCGAACTCCGCGACGGTGGCGACCGTTTCGGCGGCAAGGGCGTGGCGAACGCCGTGGCCAACGTCAACGGGGAGATCGCCGACGCGCTGTTGGGCATGGACGGCATCGACCAGCGGGCCGTCGACCAGGCGATGATCGCCCTCGACGGCACGGACAACAAGGCCCGTCTCGGCGCGAACGCCATCCTGGGGGTGTCGCTCGCCATCGCGCATGCCGGTGCCGACGAGCGCGGTCTGCCGTTGTTCCGCTACGTGGGCGGAACCAACGCCCATGTGCTGCCCGCCCCGATGATGAACGTCCTCAACGGTGGGGCGCACGCCGACAACAACGTGGACTTCCAGGAGTTCATGGTCATGCCGCTCGGCGCGGCCAGCTTCTCCGAGGCACTCCAGTGGGGCACCGAGACCTATCACGCCCTCAAGGGGATCCTCCACGACCGCGGGCTGAGCACCGCAGTCGGTGACGAGGGCGGGTTCGCCCCGGACCTCGGCTCGAACGAGGAAGCCGTGCAGTTGTTGGTCGACGCGATCGAGCGCGCCGGCCGCACGCCGGGCCAGGACATCGCGATCGCGCTCGACCCGGCCAACTCCGAGATCTACCGCGACGGCCAGTACCACCTCGAAGGCGAAGGCCGGACGCTGACGGGTGAAGGGCTCGCCGAGTACCTCTCGAGCTGGGTCGACAAGTACCCGATCGTGTCCATCGAGGACGGCCTCGACGAGGAGGACTGGGACGGCTGGGCCACGCTGACCGCGTCGCTGGGAGATCGATGCCAACTGGTCGGCGACGACCTCTTCGTCACCAACTCCGAGCGGCTGGCTCGGGGCATCGAGTCCTCGGTCGCCAACTCGATCCTCATCAAGGTCAACCAGATCGGATCGCTGACCGAGACCCTCGACACCGTCGGGATGGCCACGCGCAACGCCTACACCGCGGTGATGTCGCACCGCTCGGGCGAGACCGAGGACGTGACGATCGCCGACCTGGCCGTGGCGACGAACTGCGGGCAGATCAAGACCGGCGCTCCGGCGCGGTCGGATCGGGTCGCGAAGTACAACCAGCTGCTGCGCATCGAGTCGGCGCTCGGCGAGACCGCGTCCTACCGCGGTTGGGACGCGCTACCCGCAGGGGTCCGCCCACGGTGACCGCTCCGGCCTTCGTCCGGCGCCTCGCGCTTCCCCCGGGCCTCACCCGGTGGCTGAAGCCGCTGTTCTTGGCCGCCCTCGCCGTGGCGACGATCGCGGTGGCCGCGGCCTACCTGTTCCCGACCAGGACCTGGATCGACCAGCGGGCGGCGATCGCGGAGACCCAGGCGTCGCTCGACGCGCTCGACGCCGAGCGTGACGCGCTCCAGGCGCGGGTCACCGAACTCGACACGGATTCGGAGATCGAGCTGATCGCCCGTACGCAGTACGGCCTGGTGCTTCCCGGCGAGGAGGCCTACGCCGTGCTCCCCGCGCCGGAACGCCCGGTCGATCTGCCGTCGGTGTGGCCCTTCGGGGCGCTGACCGGCGAGCGTCCGCTCGCACCCTGATCGTCGGATCGGAACGCGGACTAGGTTCCCGATCCATGAGCATCCTCGGCAACCGGGTCCTGCGCACCGAGGACCCGCGGTTCCTCACGGCAGGCGGCACGTACACGGCGGACCTCCGCGACCCGGTCCTCGACGGAGCACTGCACGTCACGTTCGTCCGATCGATGGTCGCCCACGGCACGATCACCGACATCGACCTCGTCGAAGCACGTCGTTCCCCGGGAGTGGTCGCCGCGTACTCGGCGGACGATCTCGCCGACATGCCCCTGCTTCCCCTCGCCGTCCCGCTGCTCAACCCGCTCCACGCCCGGCCGGTGTTGGCGGCGGACAAGGTGCGCTTCGTCGGCGAACCGCTCGCCGTCATCGTCAGCGAGACCCCCGAGGCCGGCGTCGACGCCGCCGAGTCGGTGTGGGCCGACATCGAGTTCCTCCCGGCGGTGCTCACGCCCGAGCAGGCCCTCGACGGCGACACCCTGCTCTTCGAGGAGGTCGGCAACAACATCAGCCTCGATCTCGCCTTCGGCGAGGACGATGCGCCCTTCGACGACTGCGAGGTCGTGGTCGACGGCACCTTCCTGAACCAGCGCGTGGCCGGCTGCCCGCTCGAGGTCCGGGCGGCGGCCGCGACGTGGGTCGAGGGCCGTCTGGTGCACTTCTGCTCGACGCAGGCACCGCACGGGGTCAAGGCGACGTTGCAGGAGTGGTACGGCCTCGACGACGACCACGTCCGGGTCAAGACGCCCGACGTCGGCGGTGGTTTCGGCCCGAAGATCGGGGCCTATCCCGAGGAGATCATCCTGGGCTGGATCTCCAAGCAGCTCGGCCGTCCGGTCCGCTGGGTCGAGACCCGGTCGGAGAACATGGTCGGGATGGGCCACGGTCGGGGGCAGTGGCAGACGGTGAAGATCGGCGGCGACCGTGACGGGACGGTCAAGGCCTACCGGCTGAACGTGGTCCAGGACTCCGGCGCGTACCCCGCGCTCGGTGCCTTCTTGACCTTCATGACCCGGACCATGACCAGCGGCGTCTACGACATCCCCGCCGTCCAGTTCAACGCCAAGTCCATCGTCACCAACACCACGCCGATCGTCGCGTACCGGGGTGCAGGGCGCCCCGAGGCCACAACGGCGATCGAGCGGGCCATGGACCTCTTCGCCGCCGAGGTCGGGATGGACCCCGCCGACGTCCGCCGTGCCAACCTCATCCCGGCCGACGCGTTCCCCTTCACCACGCCGACCGACACCGTCTACGACGTCGGCGACTACGAACGCAGCCTCGACCTGGTCCTCGAGGCCGCTGGCTATGGCGACCTCCGAGCCGAGCAGGCTTCGCGGCGGGCCGCCGGCGGTCCGCTCCAGATCGGCATCGGGGTCTCGGTCTATGTCGAGGTCACCGCCGGACCCCAGGCCGGAGCGGAGTACGGCCGCGTGGTCGTGCACCCCGACGGCACGGCCACGGCCTACACCGGCTCGTCGAGCCATGGCCAAGGACACGACACCAGTTTCGCCATGTTGGTGAACGGTGCGCTGGGGATCCCGTTGGAGGATGTGGTCGTCGTCCACGGCGACACCGACGAGATCGCCCGTGGTGTCGGGACGTTCGGGTCTCGATCGCTCCAGCTCGGCGGCTCGGCGATCCACGAAGCCTCCGGCCTGGTCGTCGACAAGGCCCGTCAGATCGCCGCCGACCTCCTCGAGGCCGATCCGGCCGACCTCGAACTCGATGCCGGGACCGGGTCCTTCCACGTCGCCGGTACGCCGGCGGTGTCGCGCTCGTGGGCCGAGGTGGCGACGGCGGCAGGTCCCGACGGCATCGAGGCCGAGACCGACTTCACCGCGACCAGCCCGACGTTCCCCTTCGGGGCCCATGTCGCCGTGGTCGAGGTCGACACCGAGACCGGTCTGGTCCGGCTCGTGCGCATGGTGACCTGTGACGATGCCGGCACGGTGCTCAACCCGCTGATCGTCGAAGGCCAGCGACACGGCGGGATCGCGCAGGGCGTCGCCCAGGCGATCTACGAGCACGTGCAATACGACGAGGACGGAAACCCGGTCACCGCCAACCTCGCCGACTACACGATGATCTCGGCCACCGAGTTGCCGTCGTTCGAACTGGTGACGATGGAGACCCCGACGCCGCACAACCCGCTCGGCGCGAAGGGCATCGGCGAGTCCGGGACGATCGGTTCGACGCCGGCGGTCCAGTCGGCGGTCTGTGACGCGCTCGCCGGCCTGGGCATCCGACACGTCGACATGCCGTGCACGCCCGAACGGGTGTGGGACGCCATCCGGTCGGCCGGGTAGTGCCGACGCCCCGTCGGGTCAGATCTGGATGCCGTGGTCGTGGCGCTGGAGCGCGCCCGCCCCGATCTCGGTGAGGTCGACCACGTCGCCGGCCTCGTCGAAGGTGTACTCCCACACGTGGCCGCACGTCCGGCAGTGCTGACGCTGGTACCGGTGGACCATGTCGATGTGGTCGATGTAGCCGAAGCCGCCACATTCGCTGCAGCGGCCGGGCACGCCGGCGTGCAGCGACGCTCTCGACTTCGCCGCGGCGGGCGTCTCGTCGGTGGTGGGCGAGACGGAGCGCTCGGTCAGATCGATGATCTCCTTGCGCTGGAACAGTCCCATGCGTCCTCCTCTGGTCTGCGTCGCAGAATCGGCGTGGATCTCGGGTCCACCACTCCATGGTACTGAGCCGAATGGCCCAGTGGGGCGGCGATCTGGTCTCGCCCGGACGCGGGTGCATCACCGCCGTGACACGTTGGACCGGACGATGCGCTAGGAAGACGACGGCAAGGACCGAGGTCCCGATCGGACAGGGGGTGGTTTCGTGGAGATCAACATCACGGTGAACGGCACCGAGGAGCGCCACGATGTCGAGCCGCGCACGTTGCTCGTGCAGTTCATCCGCGAGGTGGTCGGTCTCACCGGCACCAACATCGGGTGCGACACGTCGTCGTGCGGGGCGTGCACGCTCCACCTCGACGGCGAGTCCGTGAAGTCGTGCACCGTCCTGGCGGTCCAGGCCGACGGCGGCACCGTCACCACCATCGAGGGCCTCGCCCCGTCGGCAGACGAACTCCACCCGATGCAGGAGGCGTTCCGTACGCAGCACGGACTCCAGTGCGGGTTCTGCACCCCGGGCATGGTCATGGCGGCGACGTCACTGCTCGACGAGAACCCGGATCCCTCCGAGGCCGAGGTGCGCGAGGGGCTCGAAGGCAACCTGTGTCGCTGCACCGGCTATCACAACATCGTGGCGGCGGTGCTCGCGGCGGCCGAGACCGGCAGCGGCGGGACCGCCGTGGAGGTCTCCCGATGATCCCCGCCTCGTTCGACTACGTCCGCGCCGACAGCGCCGAGGCCGCCATCGCGGCGCTCGTCGAGCACGGCGACGAAGCAAAGCTCCTGGCCGGTGGCCACTCGCTCGTGCCGCTGATGAAGCTGCGGCTGGCGACGCCGAGCGTGCTGGTCGACGTCGGCCGCCTCGACGGTCTCCGCTACATCGAGGACCGAGGTGACCACGTCGCGGTCGGTGCCCTGACCCGTCACCGGGCCGTGGAGACCAGCGACCTCTTGCGGGCCCAGGCGCCGATCCTCCCGCACGCCACGTCCCACGTCGGCGATCCCCAGGTGCGCCACCGGGGGACGATCGGCGGTTCGATCGCCCACGGCGACCCGGCGAGCGATCTCCCCGCTGTCCTGCTCGCGCTCGGTGCCACCCTGGTCGTGCAGGGACCGGACGGAACCCGCGAGATCGCCGCCGACGACTTCTTCACCGGCTTCTTGGAGACCGCGCTCGGCGAGCACGAGTTGTTGACCGAGATCCAGGTCCCGAAGGTCGCAGGAGCCGGCTGGTCGTTCCAGAAGTTCAATCGGCGGGCGCAGGACTGGGCGATCGTCGGCGTGGCCTGCGTTCGGCCACAGGCAGACGGCGACGGCGGTCGGGTGGGGATCGGTCTCGTCAACATGGACTCCCGTCCGGTGCGTGCCTCCGCGGCCGAGGCTGCGATCGTTGCCGGGGCGAGCGCCGAAGAGGCGGCCTCGGTGGCCGACGAAGGCGCCGAACCCGCCGCTGACCTCAACGCGAGCGTGGAGTTCCGTCGTCACCTGGCACGGGTGCTCACCAAGCGCGCGCTCACCGAAGCCGGCTGAACGTCGGTGTCGGCGCTGATCCCCGCCGCAACGGTCATCCCGCTGCGCGACACCCCCGCCGGCATCGAGGTCTTGATGCTGCGGAAGAACTCCAAGCTCGCGTTCGGCGGCATGTGGGTGTTCCCCGGCGGTCGTATCGACGACGATGACGACGTCGGTGGGGACGAGGGCGAGACCGCACGTCGCGCCGCGGTACGCGAGGCGCTCGAGGAAGCGGATCTGATCGTCGACCCGACCGGGCTGGTGCCCTTCAGCCACTGGACCCCGCCCGAGGTGTCGCTCAACGGGCCCAAACGGTTCGCGACGTGGTTCTTCGTGTGCCGAGCGCCCGTGGGGGAGGACGGCGAGGTCACGATCGACGGCGGTGAGATCCACGATGACGAGTGGGTCCGGCCAGTGGACATGTTGCGGCGCCGTGACGAGGCCGACATCCAGCTGGCGCCGCCCACCTTCGTCACGTTGGTCGACCTCGCCCGGCACGACACCGTGGATGCGGCCCTGCACGACGCCGCGGCACGAACCCCGTTCCGCTACGCCACCCGGGTCGGCAACACCGACGAGGGCCTGGTGACGATGTGGGCGGGCGATGCCGGCTACGAATCCGGCGACGCAGACGCGCCCGGACCGCGCCACCGTCTGCTCATGGTCGATCCCGTGTGGCGTTTCGAGGACTCGCGCTGACCGCTCGCCGGTAGCCTCGGAGGTCCATGGCCCCGTCCGCGCACGAGCAGCTGATCGATGGCTTCGGTCGCGTGCATCGCGACCTACGGATCTCGGTCACCGATCGATGCAACTTCCGCTGCACGTACTGCATGCCCGAGGAGGGCATGGAGTGGCTGGGCCGGGACGAGATCCTGACCTTCGAGGAGACCGCCCGCATCGCGAGGGTCTTCGTCGAACGCTTCGGCGTCGACTGCATCCGACTCACCGGGGGTGAGCCGACGGTTCGTGCCCACCTCCCCGTGCTCGTCCAGCAGCTCTCGGGACTCCGGGTCGGTGGCGACGGACCGCTCGTCGACATCGCCATGACCACCAACGGCTCGACGTTGCGCAACGGTGCCCACGACCTCGTCGCCGCAGGGTTGCGCCGGATCAACGTGAGCCTCGACTCGCTCCGTCCGGAGCGGTTCCTCGAACTCACCCGCCGCGACGAGCTGTCCAAGGTGCTCGACGGCATCGCCGCAGCGAAGGAGGCCGGCCTCGATCCCGTGAAGGTCAACGTCGTCCTCGTCGGAGGGGTCAACGACGACGAGGTCCTCGACTTCGCCCGCTTCGGCCGCGACCAGGGTGTCACCGTCCGCTTCATCGAGTTCATGCCCCTCGACGCCGACGGCGGCTGGCAGCACGCACAGGTCGTGCCCCAGGACGAGATCGTCCGGCGTATCGCCGCGGCGTTCCCGCTCGAAGCCGTCGTGCGGGGGAGCGAACCCGCCGAACGTTTCCGGTACCTCGACCTCCCCGAGGGGCACCCCGGAGCGATCGTCGGCGTGATCCCGAGTGTGACCCGTCCCTTCTGCGAGTCGTGCGACCGCGTCCGGCTCACCGCCGAGGGACAGCTGCGCAACTGCCTGTTCGCGCTCGACGAGTTCGACCTGCGGACCCCGCTGCGCAACGGTGGCACCGACGACGATCTCGCCGCGGTCATGCAGACGGCCGTCGGCGCGAAGTGGGCTGGTCATTCGATCGGCAAGGTGCACTTCATCCGCCCCCGCAAGTCGATGTCCCAGATCGGTGGCTGATCCTGACGGGCCCGACTCCGTCGGACCCGCCAGCGCAGGAGGTCGCTCGCCCGCTCCGTTGTCGCCGGCTCGACGACCTCGGGCTGATACTGACGGGCCCGACTCCGTGCCCCGCATTCGTACGCCCCCGGTGCAGTTGTAGGATCCGGCCGATGTCGGAGCGCGGACTCACTCATCTCGACCCGTTGGGCCGTGCCCGCATGGTCGACGTCACCCCGAAGGACCCGACGCACCGACGTGCCGTGGCTCGCGGTCGGGTGACGATGCAGCCCGACACGGCGTCGCTGGTGGCGCGGGGCGCCATCACCAAGGGCGACGTCCTCGCCGTCGCGCGCGTCGCCGGCATCCAGGCGGCCAAGCGGACCCCGGACCTGATCCCGCTGTGTCACCCGCTGCTCGTCGGCTCGGTGCTCGTCAACTTCCGTATCGAGGACGACTTCATCGAGGTCGAGGCGCAGGTCGACACGATCGACCGGACCGGTGTCGAGATGGAGGCCATGACCGCGTGCTCCGTCGCCTGCCTCACGATCTACGACATGTGCAAGTCGGCCGACCGGGCCATGGTGATCAGCGAGTTGACCCTGTGGGAGAAGACGGGCGGCCGGTCGGGGACCTACCGCCGAGCCCCCGGCGATCTCGACGACGGCCTGGGCGGCCGCTGACCTCACGGCCCGTCAGGTGCTGTCTCTGTGCAGCGTCTGCGAACCAGAGTTTGCAGGATTGCTTGTCGGAACATTGCGTTTCGTAGTAGAAACGTAACGAACGAGTTCCCCCGTTCCCCCCGTCCCCCCCTTCCGCCAGACGGCGGACACCAGAGATCCACCACCCTGGGTCCCGATGTCCGTACGTTTCCTCTCACCGAAAGCGAGGCGAGGAGCATGACGATCATGGTGTTGGTAGTGCTTGCCGCCATCTGGGCCGGTGTCCTTCTTCCCCCGTACCTGCAGAAGCGTCGGGCCACCCACCCGTCCTCCTCGGTGGTCGACTTCCATCAACAACTCGCCGTGCTCCAGCGCACCGGCCGTGCCCTCGACGGCGCCGATCTCCACGACGCCTCCCTCGACCCGCGTGCCCCGCAGCGCCCGGCCATGCAGCCCACCGCCGGCTACGGCTACGCCCCGCAGCGGATGGGGCGCGCCGAGGTGATGCGTCGCCGACGTGACGTGTTCGTCACCCTCGTCGGTGCCGCCACGCTGACCTTCGTGCTCGCCCTGGCCCTCGGCGGTGGCGTCTGGTTGCTCCACCTCCTCGTCGACGCCGCCCTCCTCGGCTATGTGGCCATGCTGCTCCAGATCCAGCAGCAGCGACAGATGCCGGTCCAGCGACCGGTCGCCCGACGTCCCGTCCAGCAGTACGCGCCGCAGCGCCAGTCGGCCACCCAGCAAGCCCTGCTGCGCCGCTCGGCCAGCTGAACCCCGTGCGCCGCGACCGCCTCGACGCGGTCGTCGACGACATCCGGAGCGAACTCGGCGCCGCCCATCGGGCCCGCGAAGCCGCGCTTCCCGCGTGCCGGCTCACGATCCGACACGCCAGCCTGGCGATCCGCGCCGTCCACCGCAACGATCGGGAGACCCACGCCTCCGAGCTCGCCGAGTGCGAGCGCTGTCTGCGTGAAGCACAAGACGCCGTCGTCGACCACGCCATGGTCCGATACGCCGGCTTCCTCCACGATGCCGAGAAGGAATATGCCGAGGCGCGTCTCACTGCTGCGCTCGTCGCGGGCGACGAGATCCCGTCCCACACCGACATCGCCGTGATGGCGCACAGCTGGATGCGGGGCCTCGCCGAGGCCGCCAGCGAACTCCGGCGCAACGTGCTCGACCGCCTGCGGGCCGACGACCTCGACTCGGCGCAGGAGCTCCTCGGCGCCATGGACGACGCCTACGACGTGCTCGCCTCCGTCGACCTCCCCGATGCCCTCACCGGCGGGCTCCGGCGTTCCGTCGACAGTCTCCGAGCCGTGACCGAGCGCACCCGTGGCGACGTCACGACGACCATCCTCCAGACGCGGCTGCGACGGGCGATCGACCGACGAGCGGCGGTCGACGAGACCAGTTCTGCCGAGGCCGACACCTGAGCTAGTCTCCGGACTCCCCATATGGGGGTGTAGCTCAGTTGGCTAGAGCGCGTCGGTCGCATCGACGAGGCCAGGGGTTCGATTCCCCTCACCTCCACGCCCCGCCTTCGGCGGGATGAAGAAATTCGCAGAGCGAATTTCTTCTTTGCGTCTTGGAATGCTTCGCATTCGTCACGCCCCCGCCTTCGGCGGGGCGTGACCGTCGACGGGGTCAGCGGCGTTCGAGGACGGCGACGGGGAGCTGGCGGTCGGTGAGCTCCTGGTAGGAGGCGAAGTCGGGGTAGCCGGCGACGAGCAGGTCCCAGCACTGGTCGCGTTCCTCGCCCTCGACCTCACGTGCCGTCACGGCCCAGCGGTCGCCGCCGACCTCGACGTGAGCCTCGCCCGCGGCCCGCAGGTTGCGATACCAGTTCGGAGCCTCGGGGTTGCCGCCGTTCGAACCACAGACGACCAGGTCGTCGCCGCGCCGGACCAGCATCAACATGACCGGACGTGCCTGTCCCGACGATCGTCCGACGACGTCGAGGAGGAACACGGGGAGCCCGCGGATCTTGTCGGCTCTGCGGCCTCCGGCGGCCCGGTACCGGGCCACGTGTCGACGCCCGGCCGCTCGAGCCACGCGGTCGGCGCGGACGGAGAAGAAGTTGGCCACACGGCCGGAGACAGTTGCCATCCGACGAGGCTACGTCCGCGGGCGGTTCGGTCCGTAGGGTCCGAGTACGTGAACACGGTCCTCCTCCTGCGCTGTCCTGACCGACCGGGCATCGTCGCTGCGGTCGGGCAGACCATCGCCGCGCTGGGGGGCAACATCGTGCACGCCGACCAGCACACCGACCGCGTCCACGGGCTGTTCCTCCAGCGAGTGGAAGCCACGTTCCCGCCGGATGCGGACATCGACGCGGCCATGGCACCGGTCGCGGCGGACTTCGGGATGACCTGGAGTCTGCACCGGCCCGGCCCCACGCCGCGTCTGGCGATCCTGGTGTCCCAACAGGGACATTGCCTCGCCGATCTGCTCACTCGCATCGACCTGGGTGAGCTGCAGGCGGAGGTCTCGCTGGTGGTCTCCAACCACCAGACGCACCGGGCCATGGTGGAACGTCACGGAGCGCCGTTCCGTCACCTGCCCGTCGGCGACGACCCCGATGCCCAGGCCCAGGCCGTCCACGGCATCGTCCGCGACAGCGGCGTCGACCTCGTCGTCCTCGCCCGGTACATGCGAATCCTGCCGACGCCGTTCGTCGACGACTTCCCCAACCGGATCATCAACATCCATCACTCGTTCCTGCCGGCGTTCGCCGGCGCCAAGCCCTACCACCAGGCCTTCGAACGCGGCGTCAAGATCATCGGCGCCACGGCGCACTACGCCACGTCGGTCCTCGACGAAGGGCCGATCATCCATCAGGACGTGACGCCGGTCTCGCATCGCCATGAGGTCGAGGACCTCGTCCGCCTCGGTGCCGACCTCGAACGCACCGTGCTCGCTCGTGCCGTCCGGCTGCATCTCGAGCACCGGGTGCTCACCTACGCCAACCGCACGGTGGTGTTCGACTGACATGGCCCGGATCCGGCTCCTTCCCGACTCGTACCGCCGCGAGCAGATCTTCGCCCTGTCGCGCCGCTCGCAGCAGGTGCTCTTCTTCGCTGCTGCGACCGGGATCGTGACCGGGGCCCTCGTCGCCGGCTTCGAGTACGTGACCCGCGAGGTGGCCT